>NZ_JADYXJ010000002.1:0-287588 GCF_015864365.1 Pseudoalteromonas sp. SWXJ133 | reverse complement strand
ATTTGCTTGGTGACAATAGCGTTTTGGACCCACCTGATTCCATGCCGAACTCAGTAGTGAAACGAAACAGCGCCGATGATAGTGTAGCATTTGCTATGTGAAAGTAGGACATTACCAGGCTCCAAATTAAAGAAACCCGTTACAGCAATGTGACGGGTTTTTTGCTGTTTAAAATTTAATAAATAGCCAAGAGCCCAAGCCGAACTCAGTAGTGAAACAAAACAGCTCGAAGGCGAGCCCCGGCCGATGATAGTATCCCATTTGCACTGTGGCTCTCCATCGCTGTGGGCACTACGACATTACACAGGCTTCAAATTGTAGAGAGTCCGAATCTAACGATTCGGGCTTTTTTACGTCTGCAGAAAAGTGAATTTGGACTCAGGACGCTAACTCTGTTCAATTACGATCTACCCAAAACGATCAATAGTTACCCTACTTTAGCATTTAAATTATAGAACTAAGTTTAAAGGTTTTAAAATAGCCCGTAGGCTTCAGTTTTTTCGCTTGCGTGCTTTTCTAATTGAGCAGGTTTAAATATTACGCTTGGATCAATTAATACACTGTGTTTTTCGGCGAGTTTGATTAGCCCACGCATCATATTTTTAGTTTGTGGATCTATATCAAAACCAATTTCAGTAAGCTTATCTAGTGGTTTTATGTCTTCTTTTTTATAGTCGATATTATCTTCGACCTTATCTACTAATAATCCAACATGCGGGTTTAAACCGTCCTTAGTGGTAAAAAGTCTAGGGTTATCTGTTCTTTGGCTGACTCAAACAAGCGCTCGAGCTGAATGAGGCTATTACGCTTAATTTTTTCGAGCAGAGCTGATACTTGTTTATAATCGCTTTGATTATGAGCTGATATAGCTTCTTTTACCGTTTCTAGCAATGATTGGAAAGGTTCGTTAAGTCGAGACATTGTTAGTTTTAAGTCTTCATTATCGGTGTTGAACTCTTTGTAAAACAGAACAAAATCTTGTAGTTCTGCATCATTGCTTGAAATAGAAGCCGAGCTATTTGATAAGTTACTTTGAAGGGTATTGAACCAGTTTAATAGTTTTTCTTGCCATGTTCTTAGTTGTTTTAGTACATGCGCATTACTTTGTTCGGTTGAGATATTATTTAAAATAATACCTAAATCAAACACAGGCGTTGGTATATCCATATAATCTTTAACACCAATAAAGCTTTTATTATTGTTGGGTAAAGTTGTTAGATTATTGTCAAAGCGCTCTGTTAATAAAATATCGAGTATTTTAAGTGAAATTGTTTTGCAGCCCACTTTAAAGTTTATTAATTCCATGCCTTTATCTTAATTTACCTGTTAATGCTTTAAGGATAGAACAAATTAAATAAATAGCTTAAAGATGGATAAGATTTAATAGAGATAAGGTGACTAGGGGTTATTTTAAGGCACTAGTGAAGTTTTTTACGACACGTTTAAATTGATTTTCAAGCTCCTTTTTTCCTAATAAATCTAACTGTTGAATCACTTTTTCATCGCTTTCGTTTTGAAGCACTAACTTTATTAGAAGTTGTTTATCAGGCCCTGTTAATAGAGATATACAAGAAGGAGACTGGTTTACTACCTGCCAAAGAGTCGCAGAGATACTAAATTGAGTGAAGTTACTGTTTACGAGCAAGGCTATTCGTTCGCGAGTCTCGGGGCTTACTAACTCATCGCTAAATCCTTCAATTAAAATACTTACAAGTTGCCAATCTAGTGTTTTAAAGTGTGTTAAAAGAGCATAAAAAAAGTCGTTTTTAAACTGCTTTTTCAAAGGTCTAATAATTGCACTTTTGTTGCTTAAGCATTTAACCACAAGCGCTGAATGTTCAGCTGTGCTTTTATCGCGTTGATAACCCAGTTTTACGGTATCAAACCCTTGTTTTTGCCAAAAGTTAAGTAGCTGCGCTGTTGCGCCAAAGCTTGCACCAAACCAACTACATTGGCTTTTTACTTGCGACTCGCAATAGCTAAGTAGCTTTTTACCAAAACCCATAGTGTGAGAACTCGGATCAATCGCTATTCGTACAACGCGAGCGCTCAACTGTGTTAAGTAGTCATTATTAAAACTAAGTTGTGAGAGGGTTTGAGCCATTAAATGACCCTGTGGGCGGCGCTCTCCGCTTATAACCTGTAGAGCAAGTTCTTCACTTAAACCACCTTCTATTGCGATTAAACATACACCAACTAATTGATTGTTAATTTTACTGATGAATATTCGTTGCGATGGTGCGTCTAGTAGTTGGCGTAAATCGTTTACACTACTTTGATAGTGAGCCAATGCAAGCAGGGCAATAACTTGTTGCAGTAAAGGCTCATTGTTTACAAGGGATTGCTGAGTTATTTCGCTATGAACTGGCTGCTCTAATTGCTCACTACTTAACTCTTTATATTGTGCACCGAGTGCAAGCAAGGTGCGAATGTGCTTCTCGAGGGGATCGTGTTTAGCAAAACGCAGTGGCTCATCAAGCGTTACAACTTTAGAGGCTTTATAGTGCGCTTTTATATAGTTACTAAAGCGAATGGTATAACCCCTACCATTGCCCTCATACCCAACCAGTGTACTTGCAAAGACTATACGAGGGTAATGAGCTAGCATTTTTAGCAGTAACGGTACAGGGATCGCGGCAGCTTCATCAATGAGTAATAAATCGCACTCAGGTAATGCATTTAATAACGCGTCAGGTGCAACGTAGTGCAAGTTGGCAAGCTGTTTATGTTCAGCGTTGTATTGAAGGCTCAGCTCGTTGGCTAAATGTTTAAAGCTACTATGGGTCGCTTTAAACTGAGTGCTGCAAATAATTACTTTTTTATCAGCTAATTTTGCGGCTGCTAAGCCAAGTGCTGCCGACTTGCCTCTACCTCTATCAGCATTAATGAGTAAAGGCCTGTTGGCGCGACCATTAGCTATTTTTACTATTTGTTCAACGCAGTTTTGCTGTGGTACATAATCAATTTTATTATGCGTAACAGAGCTGACGAGATTACTAATACAGCCATTTTTTTCACTAAAATGAAAAGCGGGTAATTGCTTAATAATAGCCGCGAAACGTTGATTAAATAAACTGTAGTCAATACTCTGACCGTGTGATTGCACTGTACTTAATGAGGGGTCTTGCCAAGAGGCTAAATCATTTAATTCGGGCAGTAATAAAAACAGTATACCGCCTGCTTTAACGGTGCCGGTAAGTGCTGCAAGTTTATCAGGGTGTAAACCACTAAAACCATCGTAAACAGCATGAGCAAATTCTTGCCCTAAAATTTGGTGAGTGCGAGTAGGCCAGTACGAATTTTTAATCGCGCACTGCTTTGATACAACAAGTGTATTGTTTTCATCTATTAATGAGTTAAGTAATTCATAACACCAAGCAGGGCTGCCCGTAATCAACACTAGCTGACGATGATACGCGCCAGCTAGTTGTTGTTCTAACTCATTTAGGTGAGCTTTATACAGCTTGTAATCGTGCATAGGCCGTTACTAACCATTTACTGCCAAGGTCGTCAAAGTTAACTTGTACGCGAGATTGCGCGCCACTGCCTTCGTAATTAAGTACGGTACCAACACCAAACTTAGCATGCAAAACTCGTTGCCCTAAGTTAAAGCCACTGTCTTCAAATGCGGCATGGCTAACTGATGCGCTAAAACGCCCGGCGGCAGGCGGGCGAGAAACCTGTGTTTTAATACGAATTTCTTCAACGCAGTCCTCAGGTATTTCGCGTAAAAAGCGTGATGGGCTATGGTATTTTTCTTGCCCGTATAAACGGCGACTCTCAGCATGGCTAATGTATAACTTATCCATTGCTCGTGTCATGCCTACATAACAAAGGCGGCGCTCTTCTTCCAAACGACCAGACTCTTCGTTACTTTGCTGAGAAGGGAACATGCCTTCTTCTACGCCCACCATAAACACTAACGGAAACTCTAAGCCTTTAGCTGAGTGAAGTGTCATCATTTGAACGGCATCTTCGTGCTCTTCTGCTTGTCCTTCACCTGACTCAAGTGATGTATGTGCTAAAAAGCCTTGTAAAGGCGAGCTGTATTCTTCGTCTTCAGGAAGTTCGTACTGGTCACATGCGCTAATTAGCTCTTCTAAGTTTTCTACGCGAGCACGGCCTTTTTCACCTTTTTCAGCTTGGTACATTGCCATCAAACCTGATGTTTGAATTGTGTACTTGGCTTGCTCATGCAAAGTTAGATCGCTAATTTTATCTTCTATTTGTTCAACAAGTTCTACAAACTTACTTACTGCACCAGAGGCACGACCAGATAAGTGCTGTTGTTCTACAATTGCTTTTGCGGCATACCAAAGCGGTAACGATTCTGCTCGTGCACAATCTCGTATATGGCTCAATGTTTTATCACCAATACCGCGTGCTGGCGTATTAATTACACGCTCAAACGCGGCATCGTCTTGACGATTACCTACTAGGCGTAAATACGAAAGCGCATCTTTAATTTCTTGTCGTTCGAAGAATCGCATACCACCATAAATACGGTATTTTAAGCCTTCTTGCAGCATGGCCTCCTCAAGTACACGAGATTGCGCGTTACTACGGTATAAAATTGCGGCATCTTGTAGGGCATTACCTGCATTTAACCAGCTTCGTAGTTTGCTACTTACAAAGCGTGCTTCGTCTAACTCATTAAATGCTGCATAAATAGAGATTGGCTCGCCGTCGTTACCGTCGGTCCACAAGCTTTTACCCATACGTTCTGAGTTATTTTGAATTAATGCGTTAGACGCTTTCAAAATAGTCGCTGTTGAGCGGTAGTTTTGTTCAAGGCGAATGGTTTCTGCACTGAAGTCAGTTAAAAAACGTTTAATGTTTTCGATTTTAGCACCACGCCAACCATAAATGCTTTGGTCATCGTCGCCTACAATCATAATGCTGTTAGTATCGCCAGCAAGTAACTTTAACCAAGCATATTGAATGGTATTTGTATCTTGGAACTCGTCTACGAGCATATGTGCAAAGCGTTGCTGATAATGACGTAGTAACGTAGGGTTATTTTTTAACACTTCGTAGCTGCGTAGTAATATTTCAGCAAAATCAACTAGGCCCGCTCTATCACAGGCCTCTTGATAGGCGGCATAAACACGCAGCATCATTTGCTCATTAATATCGTAGGCTTGAATATCTTTAGGGCGAAGTGCTTCATCTTTTTTGGCGCTTATGTACCAGCCAAATTGTTTAGCAGGCCATTTTTTATCATCAATATTCATCGATTTTAATAAGCGCTTGATCATCCGAAGCTGATCGTCAGAGTCTAAAATTTGAAAGGCTTCTGGTAAATTAGCTTCACGGTGATGAGCACGTAAAATACGATGCGATAAACCATGGAAAGTACCAATCCACATACCACCTACAGGCGCTTTTAGTGTTTCTTCAACGCGGCCACGCATTTCTTTAGCGGCTTTATTAGTAAAAGTAACTGCAAAAATACTGTAAGCGGAGGCTTGCTCAACTTGCATAAGCCACGCAATACGATGAACTAACACTCGTGTTTTACCAGACCCAGCACCTGCTAATACCAGCATGTTTTGTAGTGGGGCTGCAACGGCATCGCGTTGTTTGTCATTTAAGCCATCGAGTAATTGTGAAACGTCCATCGTTACGCCTTTTTAATCAATATTGTGGCCAGTATAACAGGTGTTTTTGTTAGGCTAAATAAAATACTGTTTTTATAAACAGCTATTTATAAAATAGTGTTCAAAACGAGTAACTTGCTAATTAATTGAGCGAATAGAAAAGTGCAAACACATAACAAAAATTGCTAATTTGACCTAAAGTTAGCAAAATTTACTAACTCTCTAAATCTAGACTAATTTAACTATTTGATTTGTAAGCTTTAATAAATTGGCATAGAGTGTGTAAGTAAATAATTATAAAATCAAATAAATACAGAGGTTAGTATGGCAGATCAAGGTTCTGGCGGTAACGTAATCGCAGCATTATGTAATATATTTTTTCCTGGTTTAGGGCAGTTAGTGCAAGGGCGTATTTTAGCGGCTATATTTTTTGCACTCGCTATTATAATAAGTTACGCACTAATTTATGTGCTTGTAGGCTTTGTACTTGTGCCTATTATTTACTTATGGTCGATTATTGACGCAGCGCGTTATAGATCGCGAAGTTAACGGTTTTCAAGTTGAGTAAAATAGCGCCCATGTGGCGCTATTTTACTTTATATGTCCTGTGGTTTACGGGCGTTTACGTATATAATTACCCAATTAAAGATTTACAGGCAAACCCTATGGAATATCAATTTATTCGCGACCCTATTAGTGGGCTACGTATTAAAATAAGCAGTGAACACGCTATTATTGGTCGCTGGCTAAACGAAGAAATAGGCAAAGACAAAGTAGCCATGGTGCAAGCGCTTATTGCATCGGTGAGTTCAAGCTATGAGCCGCTAACGCTAAAAGGCCAAGAAATAGATTTAATATTAACGAAAGACGAAGCATTATTTGAAGCCCATGCGCTTCATCAAGACAGCGAAGACCTAATAGCGTATCAAGATGACGATTTAGCGCTTGAAGAAAATGGTTTAAGTAGTGGTTGTGGCTTTGAAGATTTCATTGATTTAATTGATTCATGGCATGAGTTTACGACGTCACGATAAACATAACTAGCACACTAATAAAAATATACAGCAATGCACAATCAGCATTTTATCTGTATTATTACACCAACGAACATTACGCCAATCAAAACGACAGGAACTGATATGTCTGCCAATTTAAACAAGCTAGTAGTGATGCTAGAAATGCAAAACGCCATGAATACTAAAGTACATGAGCAATGGTTTACTCAAGGGTTTGAATGGTACCGCGCTATTTGGGTTGAGTGTGCTGAAATGTTGGATCATCATGGTTGGAAATGGTGGAAAAAACAAACACCAGATACTGAACAAGTTATTTTAGAGTTGGTTGATATTTTTCATTTTGGTCTATCGCTTAGAATTGACGGTGAAACTAGCTACGAAGACTTAGCAAAGCAACTTGAAACTGAGCTTAGCAATGCTCAACAAGCTGATGACTTTAAACAAACACTAGAGATATTGGCGGCGTCTGCTGTTGCTGATAAAACGTTTAATGCAGGTGCCTTTGCCGGCTGTATGGCGCAAATGGGTATGGATATTGATGATTTATATCGCGGCTACGTAGGTAAAAACACGTTAAACTTTTTCCGCCAAGATCACGGTTACAAAGATGGTAGCTATATTAAAGAATGGAATGGGCAAGAAGATAACGAGCATTTAGTTGAAGTAGTTAAAAGCCTTGATACAGAACATGCAGATTTTGCAAAGTTAGTATATCAAGGGCTAGAAGCGCGTTACCCAAAAATTTAAGTCACGTAAGTTGAGTTAGATAATCTTACGATAGTCGGTAACACTCAGGTAATCGGCTATTTCGTTATGCGGTTGTTGGCTATCAGGGTTAGCAACTGCAAGTAAGTGCTCAATGCCGTATTCTCGTGCGGCATTCAAAACCGGCACACTGTCATCTACAAACAAAGTGCGCTGCTTATTAAACCCTAAGTCTTTTTGTACTTGGTGCCACAAACTTTGTTGCTCTTTACTTACTCCATATTCATGAGTCGACACTACGCCATCTAGGTAGTTATCAATCGCTGTATGCTCAAATTTAAGCATGATACTCTCAGGGTGGGCGTTGGTAAGTAAAATTAACTCTTTGCCTGCTTTTTTAAGCTCAGTTAAAAAATGAGGTACGTCTTCGCGCATTTTAATTAAATGCTGAGATTCTCGTTTAAGCTCCATTATAGGCAAGCTTAATTGCTGCTCCCAATAATCTAAACAATACCACTGTATTTGACCGCTCACAGCTTGATAGCGTTTTAAAATATCTGCTTTAGCTGCATCTAGGCTAATGCCCCTTGCTAATGCGTGTTGCGCAGGAATAACGTTAAGCCAAAAATGACTGTCGTAATGTAAATCGAGTAATGTTCCATCCATGTCGAGCAAAACGGTATCGATTTTTGACCAATTTAACATAGGAATTTCAACTTATAAGGTTTATTATTGAACTAACTGCCATGATAGCAAATTAACGCCAATGACACAGAAAAAGCACCCAACACCACCACAAATCCTCAGTAACAATGTTGTCGCTAAAAGCCGCCTGTTTACTGTGGAGTCTTTAGAGCTAAAGTTTTCTAATAACGAAGAGCGCCAGTATGAGCGAATTCGCGGCGGTGGCCGGGGAGCAGTGATGATTGTTCCGTTAAGTGCAGACAACGAATTACTACTTGTACGTGAATACTGTGCGGGCACAAACGATTACCAGTTAGGTTTTCCTAAAGGATTAATCGATCCGGGCGAAACGCCAGAGCAAGCTGCTAACAGAGAGCTTAAAGAAGAAATTGGCTTTGGTGCTGAGTATTTTAAACCATTAAGAACAGTAACAATGGCGCCGAGTTACTTTAATGCCACTATGCATATTTTATTTGCTAAGCAATTATACCCACAAACCCTTATTGGCGACGAACCAGAGCCGCTTGTTGTTGTTAAGTGGCCATTAACTCAGTGGCAGTCATTATTAGACCAAGAAGATTTTACCGAAGCACGCAGTGTTGCAGCTTTGCTATTATTAGATAAGTATTTAGCATCTGGAGCTGCCGATGAATAAATTAATCGAACCGTGTATTGAATTAGCTGAGCGTGCTGGCGATGCAATTATGGCCATTTATAAAAAAGGCGATATTGGCCAACAAGAGAAATCAGATAACACGCCTGTTACCAAAGCTGATTTAGCAGCAAATGACGTACTGGTTGCTGGATTAAAAGTCTTAGCGCCCGATATCCCAATTATGTCGGAAGAAACACCTATACCTGCACTTGCCGACAGACAAGATTGGCAGCGTTATTGGTTGCTCGATCCGATGGATGGTACAGGCGAGTTTATTTTAGAAAGTGGCGACTTTGCAGTAAATATTGCATTGATTGAAAATAACCACCCAGTGCTTGGTGTTATTCATTGGCCTGCAAAAGGTGTGACCTATTTTGCTACAGCTAAAAATGGTGCCTTTAAACGTGAAAACTCAATTGATAAGCAAATATCTGTAGCGCCGCCAGAGAGCTTGACGCTTGCAGTGAGCCGCCGCCAAAAAATAGAAGCGGTGAGTCAGTATTTAAATAGTCAGTTTACAACTATTGCTATTGGTTCGTGTTCTTTAAAAGCTTGTACTGTTGCAGAAGGCAAAGCAGATTGTTTTTTAAGAATTGGTCCAACGGGAGAGTGGGATACAGGTGCTTCACAAGTTATTGTTGAAGAAGCAGGTGGTTGTATTACCGATGCAGAATTCAATCCGCTAACGTACAACCAACGCGAGAGTACTGAGAATCCTGACTTTATAGTAATGGGACATCCAGACTGGGAATGGCAAAAAATGATTAATCCGCATCAAAGATTGAGCGCAGAATAGTAATTTGATTGCTTTTTGTTCGGTTGAACAACTTTAATTAGTTTAGGCCTTGCATTAAATGTTTATTCCTATATAGTAGCGCTCTCTTCAAGGCAGGCTCGTAAATATTACGAAAATGTTTTAAAGAAATTACAGGCGCGGGATGGAGCAGTCTGGTAGCTCGTCGGGCTCATAACCCGAAGGTCGTCGGTTCAAATCCGGCTCCCGCAA
The DNA here is from genome assembly GCF_015864365.1 of Pseudoalteromonas sp. SWXJ133. Lineage (NCBI taxonomy): Bacteria > Pseudomonadati > Pseudomonadota > Gammaproteobacteria > Alteromonadales > Pseudoalteromonadaceae > Pseudoalteromonas > Pseudoalteromonas sp. SWXJ133. Next base: position 277,922 of record NZ_JADYXJ010000002.1, on the reverse strand, counting down.
CCAATTTTCTAATGTTGGTTACTGTAATAACTCTAGCTTAAGAGATAAAAAAAGTAGTCGATAGACTTAAAATATACAGGCGCGGGATGGAGCAGTCTGGTAGCTCGTCGGGCTCATAACCCGAAGGTCGTCGGTTCAAATCCGGCTCCCGCAACCAATTTTCTAATGTTGGTTACTGTAATAACTCTAGCTTAAGAGATAAAAAAAGTAGTCGATAGACTTAAAATATACAGGCGCGGGATGGAGCAGTCTGGTAGCTCGTCGGGCTCATAACCCGAAGGTCGTCGGTTCAAATCCGGCTCCCGCAACCAATTCTTTAATTGGAAGCCAAGTTGTAATGTAAGCAACTTTAAACAAGTTTACAAATTTCAGGCGCGGGATGGAGCAGTCTGGTAGCTCGTCGGGCTCATAACCCGAAGGTCGTCGGTTCAAATCCGGCTCCCGCAACCACTGAAATTAAATATCTAAAAATTCAAAACAAAATCGCACTCTTTATTGAGTGATTTTTTGCGTCTGCAGTTTAATGAATTCCTATAATTATAAAACTCACCGTTACTACGCAAAACACTTTGCACAAGTAAGCGAAGGTCGTCGGTTCGCTTTTTACAAACTCAAGCTCCCGCAACCACTGAAATTAAATATCTAAAAATTCAAAACAAAATAGCACTCTTTATCGAGTGATTTTTTGCGTCTGGAATTTGGTAAAATACCTTATATTCTGCTTTATTTAATGACTTCCCTCTAATACCTATGACGTTTTACAAATAACTTATTTTTTAAAAAGAGTGTTTTATGTTAAAACGGTTAAAATATTTTAAGTAATAATACACATGACAGAACTTTATCACTGGTTTGATTTAATAGGCATTGCGGTGTTTGCTGTGTCGGGCACTTTGTTAGCGTACGAGAAAAAAATGGATGGCTTTGGTGTCGTCGTTTTAGCGACGGTAACTGCTATTGGTGGTGGTACAGTGCGAGATCTAATTTTAGATGTTCCTGTGTTTTGGTTACACGATCAAAGTTACTTTTTTGCCATACTAGCTTCAGTATTTGTTACAACACGCCTTATAAATAAACAAAAACCAATACCTCATTATATTTTACAAACAGCCGATGCGTTTGGTTTGGCTTTTTTTGCCGTAATGGGTGCACAAAAAGCGCAACTTGCTGGTATGCCGGATATGACAGCTGTAATTATGGCTGTAATTACAGGCTGCTTTGGTGGATTAATTCGAGACGTACTTGCCCGCGAAATTCCTATGCTATTAAAAGGCGAGCTTTACGCTATTACCTGTATTGCTGGTGGTACTGTTTACACGCTAAGTATAGGCTTTTCGTTAGTAACTGAAATGGCAATGGTATTAGGCATGCTAATGACCTTGTTGCTTCGTTTAGCTGCGATAAAATGGCAGATCACATTACACATTTTTAAATATCCTGACTAGACTGGTGTAATCACACCATTTACTAGGATAAGGAATGTCGTTAGCTCGTATATTTTCTCGTGCTCAGGTGGGAATAAACGCCCCCGAAGTTATTGTAGAAGTTCACCTAGGAAATGGTTTACCTGCTTTTCATATTGTAGGCCTCCCTGAAGCGTCCGTTAAAGAATCAAAAGACAGAGTGCGTAGCGCACTTGAAAACTCTCAATTTGGCTTCCCTGATCAGCGAATAACAGTAAATTTAGCCCCTGCCGATTTACCAAAAGATGGTGGACGTTTTGATCTTGCTATTGCTGTAGGTATTTTAGTCGCTTCAGGACAAATTGTGTGCCCTGACATTCATAAGTATGAATTTTACGGAGAACTTGCTCTTAATGGTGAGGTGCGTGGTGTAAACGCTATTTTACCTTCGGTACTTGCTGCAAAAGAGCAAGATCGTTGCTGCTTTTTACCTCTTGCAAACGACAGCCTAGCAAGCCTAGTTAATGGCGTTAAACGCAAAGCCGTAAGCTCTATTCAAGAAGTGTGGGGAGACTTACTTAATCAACAACCCTTGCCATTAAATATAGAGTACCCCGACTGCACGCAAGCCCCTGACTTTTTGCTCGATTTAAGCGATGTTAAAGGTCAGCCCGGTGCAAAGCGAGTACTCGAAATTGCTGCAGCTGGCGGACATAATTTACTTTTTTTAGGCCCTCCAGGTACTGGTAAATCGATGCTGGCCCAGCGAATGGCAACTATAATGCCTACTATGTCGGACGATGAAGCTATTTCGACAGCTGCGCTTTACTCTATTATTGGACAATCCATAGATTTAACTAATTGGCGACAGCGGCCATTTCGTAATCCACATCATACGTGCTCAGCTGTTGCTTTGGTGGGGGGCTCTTCAAATCCCAAGCCTGGTGAAATTTCACTGGCACACAATGGCGTACTTTTTTTGGATGAATTGCCTGAGTTCGAACGCAAGGTACTTGATTCACTGCGTGAGCCAATGGAAACCGGCACGGTTACTATTTCACGTGCAGCTAGGCAAATGGAGTTTCCGGCGCAGTTTCAGCTTATTACAGCATTAAATCCAAGCCCAACAGGGAGTCATACAGATAAGCGGGCAACTCCCGATCAAGTTATGCGTTATTTATCGCGCGTGTCGGGGCCTTTTATTGACCGTATTGATTTGCAAATAGAACTACCTCGTTTAACGAGTGTTGAACTACAAAGTACTCAGCCGGAGGAAAGTAGTGCTGAGGTTAGAGCAAGAGTTGAAGCGGCTTATTACCTACAACTAAAACGCCAAGGTAAGGTTAATGCGAGGCTTAATAATAAAGAAATGAGTGTGCACTGTGTACTGGCGCCAGCAGAGTTACAGTTTTTAGCCAGAGCAAGCGAGAAGTTGTCTTTATCGCCACGTTCTTATCATAGAGTGATTAAAGTGGCGCGTACTATTAGTGATTTAAAAGGGACTGAAAATATTAGTTTAAATGAGCTTAAAGAGGCACTTAATTACCGCGCATTTGAGCGCCTTATTGCGCAATTAACTAAGTATTAAATAGAAAGCATATACCCTTTACCACGAACGGTAACAATGCGTTTTTGATCTTTTTCGTCATTTAATTTTTTACGTAAACGACCAATAAGTACATCAACAGTACGATCGTTTGGACTCCAATCGGGCTGGCCTATTTCTTCTGATATTTTTTCACGGCATGTGGCTTTACCTGCATTACTAATTAAGCAAATAAGCACTTTATGTTCGGCTTCAGTTAAGCGTGATTCAACGCCTGCAGCGGTGATTAGTGTGCGGTTATCGGGATGAAGTTTAAAGTCAGCATATTCTATAAACTCTTCACTTTCGTCGTCTTCTTGATTAACGGCAACACGCTTATATAGCGCGCGCATACGTAGTTCTAACTCAAGTAAATCGACGGGCTTACAAATATAGTCATCAGCACCTTGTGCAAGGCCTGTAATACGGTCGGCTTGGGAGTCACGGCTCGATAATACAATAACGCCAATATTGGTAAGTGTGTTTAATTCTTTTGCGAGCTGAAGTCCATCGCGCTTTGGTAAAACAATGTCGATTATGGCCAATGATATAACACCGCCCAAGTTTACTCGCTGTCTTACAATGCTAAGTGCATCCGCGCCAGTTGGGTCAACTTCTATTGTAAATTCGGTATTTGCAAAGTGATTATGGATGCGTTTAACGAGTAATTCATCGTCTTCAACCAATAAAACATTAATAGCCATAGTACTTTATTTTGAATGCTTATAGCTTTGTATGGTAGCACCATTAGGTAAATGCTGAGAAGGGTGTTTGTTAGTTTTAGGTAACTTAATATTTCAAAGACATAAAGGACCTTATAGAAGGATGAGGTTAGCACCTTTAAACTAATTAAAAGGTGCTAAGTAATTAATACTACAATTAATAAATCTGTATTAAGTTGTTATTTGGAAGGGGTAGACTTAGTCATTTTTATACATTGAGTCCCACCATTGAGGTTCATCTTTTAGCTTTTTATCAAAGTATGCGAGCATGGTGTTCCACCAATCAAATCGTTTATCGCGTGCAATAATTTGGTGGTCAGCGCCTTTGTATTCGATTAACTCTACGTCTTTATTAAGTAGTTTAAGCGCAGTGTACATGGTTAAGCTTTCGCCAACAGGTACATTGGTATCGCTATCACCATGAAGAAGTAGCATAGGTGTTGTTACTTTGTCGGCATGAAATACAGGACTATGTTGGCTGTACAGCTCAGGGTTATTCCACGGGAAACTATTTTTTGATGCTTCACCAGAATATAAGTAACCCCACCAACCTTCACCCCAATACGAAGTAATATTAGAAATACCCGCGTGAGATATTGAAGCACTAAACATATCGGTTTTAGTTGCCAATAACATGGTCATGAAGCCACCGTATGATGCCCCTAAATTTCCTACCTTTTTACTATCAACATAGTTGTATTTCTTTAAAAAGGCTTGCGTGCCTTCGATAATATCGTCTGCAGTGTAGTCGCCCCAGGCATTAACATGCTGCGCTGAAAACTCTTGTCCAAACCCTGTTGCGCCAGTAGGTTGTACTACATAAACAACGTAGCCATTTTCTGCCCATAAGTTAAACGGGTAACGACCTGTAAAACCACGCGTAACTGGTGAAGTGCCGCCGTAGTAATACACGAGCGCCGGGTGCTTTTTAGTTTTATCTAAATTGCTAGGAATATAAACGCGGCCAGTTATTTCAACCCCATGTTTATTTTTAAAATTAAACTCTTCTAATGTAGGGAGTCGTGTATTTGCATAGCTACTTGGTTTTGAATCCCATATTAAATCTATTTTATTTTTACTTACGTTAAGGCGCTTTAGTTGTTGTGGCGCTAAAGCGTTAGTGCCACTTAATAAAATTTCGGTATTACGGTCGTGTGAGTAACTAAATTGTTCAACAATATCCAATCCTGTATTTAACTTTTTAAAGCGCTGTTTACTTAAATCAAATAGGTAAAGTGGTTGAGTGTCTTGCTCTGTTACTTTAATGAGCGCATCGCCGTTTTCTAAAACGTGCAGTTGGCCAATAGCAGAATCGAATTGTTTACTAAGTGCTTTTACGTTTTTACCGCCTTCAGTAAGTAGGTAAAGTTGCCCGTCGTAGTTATTAGCAAGCATTGCTTTTGGTAGAGCTCTACCTGCGCCATTTTTAAAGTCAGGGCCTGCAACTACATAAATATCTTTATTTGCGTATTTGGCTAAATTAAACGTTTTGAATTTACCAAGCGATGAAAGCTTGTTTGATTTTAAATCGAGTTCGGCTAACTCTGTTTCAGGGTGGGTTGATGCTTGCATTGCCATTACTGGGCGGCTCATTAATATTTTGCCACGGTTACTATTTGAATCTTCAAGGCTGTAAGAAAGAGGACCTTGGCTAAGTGCTTTTGTTAAACCACTTTTAGTATCAAGCATATAAATTTGGCTGGTGGTACGTGCATACGACCAGCGATCTTGTAGACCTTTATAGTGCTTGGTTAAGCTGTTAGTGCTCTCAGGTGATTTAGACCAGCTAAACAAAAGACTGGTGTCGTTATAAAAGGTAAAGCCATTGGCTCCTTCTAAATCGTTTGCTAATGTTTTTATTGAGAAGTTTTTACGGCTAAGTTGTTTAAGCTCACCATTTAACAAATACACTAAATATTGGTTATCTGGACTCCAAATAATGTTACTTGGTTGGCCTGCTTCGAAGCGATAAAGCGTTTGATTATCTGAATCTTTAAGTACAGTAACTGTATTTGCTTGGTTTTGTGTTTTATCGCTATAAGTGCGAGTAGTAGTAACGTACTGCTTAGCATTAGGTGCGAGTGATAATTGGCTGATTGTAGGGGCATCAAACAATTGCTTTGCAGATAAGCGTTTTGTTTGTGAGGCGCTAAGCGTAATTTTATCAACGTCGCTTTTAGGTGCAAAATCAAGCATTACGTCGTGCCAATTAGCTACTTGTTGGGCTACTATTAAAATAGAGTGAGTACTGTTATTTAAAGCTAACTTATAGCTATTTTTATCGCCTGTTTGTAGTTCGCCATTAATAAATAACTGACCTTGCTCAATCCCTTTTAAGGTAAGCGTACCTTGTGTAAAGCGGGTTGTTTCAATATTAAATTTTAGTGCCTGTAACCCACCTAAAGTGAGCGCATTGATTTTATTAAACGGCTGCCAGTTTTGTTTTTTCCCAAATACAGAAAAACTATCTGAGTCTGCTTGTAGTTGCGGCAATAGGTTATTAATAATGGCATTGCCATGAGGTGTTTGAAAAGGCTTTAACTGCATGTCTTCGGCAAGTGGGCCGATAAACTGAATTTTTGATTTATCCAATGGTGCAGCTATTGCAGCAAAGCTTAAGCTGCTAAGCGTTAAAAGAGTCGCTGCATGCTTAAATAGCTTATTTTGATGACACCATGGTGCGCTAAATTTCATTATTATGCCTATTATTATTGGAAGTTTGGCCAAATATAGCATGTATTGATACCATGCTCACATATCCAATATAGAGGAGAGAAAGTGACTTTACTGATAGTTTATATGGTAGTGGCGATTGTTATTTCGTTTTTATGTTCTGTGATGGAGGCTGTGTTATTAAGTATTTCGCCCAGCTATGTTGCATCACTTAGGAAAGAGCACCCTGAGCTGGCTAAACAGCTCGAAAAGCTTAAAAACAATATAGATCAGCCTTTAGCTGCTATTTTAACTTTAAATACGGTTGCCCATACTGCGGGTGCTGCTGGGGTAGGCGCACAGGCAGCTGTCGTGTTTTCCGATGCGGCTGTAGGTATTGCATCAGCCATTATGACATTCCTCGTATTAATCCTTTCTGAAATTATCCCTAAAACCTTGGGGGCTAATTACTGGCGAGCTCTAACGCCAAGTGTTACTTACGCTTTGCGGTTTTTAGTTATATCGCTAAAGCCTTTTGTATGGTTTGCACAAAAGCTAACAAATTTAATGGGTCCAACGCACGATGAGGCTTACTATATTCGTCAAGAGATAGAGGCAATGGCTGATATAGGTACGGAGTCGGGTGCATTACATCAGGATGAGTCCGAAATAATTCGTAATTTATTGCATTTTAGGCATGCAAAATTATGCGATTTAATGACGCCTCGAACTGTAATTTTTAAAATCCACAAAGACTTAACAGTGAATCAGTATTTAAACGATCACGGCTCGTCGTCATTTTCTCGTATATTGGTATTTGATAAAGACAGCGACGATATTGTTGGGTTTGTGCATAAAAACGATATTATGCTGGCATTTCATCGTTTAGGTACCGATTACAAAATTAGCAAATTGATTAAGCCTATTTATACGGTGCCGAGTTCTCAAAATGTATCGTCGTTACTGCAAACTCTTTTAACAAAGCGCACGCATATATGCCTAGTTGTAGATGAGTACGGTGACGTGCAAGGTATTGTAACGCTAGAGGATATGATTGAAGCTTTAATGGGGCTAGAGATTGTAGATGAGCGTGACCAATCTACTAATATGCGCGCAGTAGCAAGGCAGCGTTGGCACAAACGTTTAGCAAGTAGTGCGCATATAGTCAGTGAAGAAGATAAACACACTCGGGGTGATAATTAGTTAACCAGCCCCGATTAAATATTAATACCGCTTTAAGCGGGGCTGCCATCAGTTTTCAGCCAATCTTTAGCCCAAGATATAAATTCGTCTTGTGGTTTAGGACGACTAAATAAAAAACCTTGTATGGCTAAGTTTCTTCTATAATGCCTCAAATAAACGAGCTCTTCTGGTCGTTCAACACCTTCTGCCACTAAATCTAAATTATCTTTACTTGTAATATTAAATAACGAACTTACAACTACTTGAGAAAATAAATCTGTTTCTATATGGCTAATGAGTGAACGGTCTATTTTAATTTCAGTAAAAGGAAGGTTTCGAAGCTGATTCATATTAGTAAAACCAACACCAAAGTCGTCTAGCGATATACCAAAGCCATGCATTCTTAATCTGTTTAGTGTTTCTAATTGCATGAGACTTGAGAGTGCATGTTGTTCTGTTATTTCTATAATTATATTACTAGGCGTGAGTTGGTTTAGTTCTAAAATGAGTAGTAATTTATTAGGACAGTTTAGATCGTCGAGCTGAGTTGGCGATAAGTTAAATGCCATCTTAAAATCATGACCTAATTGTGATTTCATATTTTTGAATTCGCTGGTGGCCTTTTCAAAAAGAGAAAATGTAATTTGATTAATTAAGTTGTGTTTTTCGGCTGTGTTTATAAAACGGTTAGGTAAAATAATATTGCCGTCTTTACTTGATAAAATACGCGCTAAGACTTCAACACTTTCAATTTTATTGTTATCGGCGTTTATTTTTGGTTGATAAAAAGGCGTTATTTCATCGTTTTTTAATGCATTAATAAGCTCATCTTTTGAAATGGCTGACTCTTTTAATAAAGTGTGACTGTTTAATTGCGCCACTTTAGTAAGTAACCTACTTACCTGAGACAGTTGCACTGGCTTTGAAATATTACCAATGAGGTGAGCGTTATGTTGTTTCGCGAGATTGGCAGCTAAACTAATAACTTTATGATCCATTTCAGAAACAATAATTATCCCGCCTTGATAATGTAACTCTCCTAAATGACGGATTAATTCCATGCCGTCCATTTCGGGCATATTGAGATCAGTAAAAATAGCATCAAAATAGTTAATATCCTCTCTTACTTTTTCAAGAGCTTCTTTTGCACTCAAGCACGTAGTTATAGTGTTAGACATACCCAATTCGTTGAGTATGGCTTCCATAACGATCAAAATTGCTTTTGAGTCGTCAACAACTAAAATGTTAGGCACTATTTTGTTCACTGTTATCCCTTTCAATGTATAGTTTATGATTACTATAAAAGTAGTAGTGTTTTTTTACTTTGTCAGTATCAAACGCTTTTATTTTGAAAATAGTTACCGAGCACCTTTACTCGTGTTTTTAAGTTGATTAGGTATACTAGCGCCATTGTTTTAAACGGTCTTAATTATGATAAGAATAGATCTTACTTTAGCCGAGCAGCCATTTTCGCTTATGGTGTCTGGGCAAAAAATTGTGCAGGTATTTCATGCGCAACAAGCCATTACCTTTGATAATCCTCGTGAAAATTACTATCAGTTTACTTACGACAACAAAGTAATCGGTATTGATACAGCGGCAGTGGAAGATCAAAGTATTGCGCTATTTGTCGATGAGCAATTTGCGACACAACTGGCGCTACCAGCGCCGGTAAACGCGACACCTAAAAAAGGCTTTTTAGGTTTGGCTGCATTAGGTTTTAAGCTTTTTAAAAGTGCTAAGATAATTAAAGTAGTGCTTGCCGGGGCTTCTGTTGCAGGCTATGCGTGGTTATTTAGTATTGAATTTGCACTAATGCTGATTGGGTGTTTAGTTGTACATGAGTACGGCCATGTGCGAGCAATGAAATATTTTGGTATAAAAACCAAAGGTATTTATTTAATCCCGTTTGTTGGTGGGCTAGCTGTAAGTGACGATAAAATAACGACTCGCTGGCAAGATGTAGTTATATCGCTAATGGGGCCCGCGTTTGGTTTAATAACCTCGGTGTTGGGTGTGGTTTTGTATTACGCCACCGAGATGGAGATATTTGCAGGTGTTGCGGTTCTTAGTGCGTTATTAAATTTATTTAATTTATTACCTATTTTACCGCTTGATGGCGGGCATGTATTAAAAAGTATCAGTTTTTCAATGCGCTCATGGATTGGTTTAAGCGTATGTTTACTTGGTGTATTTTTTGGCTTATGGCTGAGCTACACATTTGGCTTAATGTTATTGGTATTCTTTTTGTTTGTAGGTGCGCTGGAAATTGTATTTGAATGGCGAGGCCGTCATTATTCACATTTAATGCCACTAGATAAATATGGCCAAGGCTTTTCAGCGGTTATGTATGCAGTTGTAGTAGCTGGACATGTAGCTGTAATGATGCACTTTGCCGATTCAGAAAATCCAATATTGAGTCTGCCGATGACTATTTTATCGAGCTAGTATTTATCATTCTAGGTAAAAGCGGGCTGTAATATTTGTTACAGCCCGTTTAAAATTAATAAAAGCTCAATACCAGCGATATAAAAACCCCAGTTACAAACAACTGCACAACACAAAACCCCATAATATCTTTTGCTTTTAAGCCTGCTATTGCCAATACGGGTAATGCCCAAAAAGGTTGAATTAAATTAGTCCACGCATCACCCCATGCAACGGCCATTGCAACGCGAGATATATCGGCACCTAGCTCTTGCGCTGCGGGTATTACAATGGGTGCTTGTACAGCCCATTGGCCACCGCCAGAGGGAACAAACATATTAACGAGCCCTGCACTTATAAAACTAAAAAATGGCAAGCTATCAGCATCTGCAACGGCAATAAAGCCACGTGATATCTGTTGTGCTAATCCGCTATCAACCATTACCGCCATGATGCCGGCATAAAAAGGAAATTGAATAACAATGCCAGCCCCGCTTGGAATTGCTTGTTGCAGACTGTTAAGTAAATTATGGGGTGTTTGATGCAGCGTAATAGCTAAAAACAAAAATACGGCAATAACGCTATTAAGGTTTAAGTTTCCGCCAGCAATAAAAAAGTAATAACCTAAATATGCCAAGCCTAATAAGCCAATTGCCATACCGAGTAGTTTACTTTGTTCCAAATGTTGGGCGGGTCTGGTTATTGTTGTGGGCTTAGGTGTTGTCTCTTGTAAAAGAGCTGGGTCGATATATACGCTTTCTTGCTCGCTTGGCAGCATATAGCGATTAACGAGCGGCATAATAATGAATAAACCAACTAATATGGTTATATTAAAGCCCGCAAATAAAGTGTGCTCTGTACTAATAATACCAATGCAGGCCTCTGAAAAGTGACCATCGGTTGCGATAGTTAAAGGAATCGAACCCGCTAATCCGCCATGCCATACAACAAAACCTGAGTAAGCGCTGGCTACTAATAATCGATAATCAACACGAGTATGTTTAGCAATTGCTTTGGCAAAAAGGGCACCAATAACTAAGCCAAATCCCCAATTTAACCAACTCGCTAAGAGCGAAATAAGCGTTACTAATATAATTGCTTTAGGTGCGGTGCTTGCAAATGTTGCTAGTTTTTCTAATAACTTACTTATAGGTGGCGTACTTGCCAACATGTAGCCTGTAACTAACACCAGTAGCATTTGCATAGCAAAGCTTAATAAGTTCCAAAACCCACCTCCCCACGCTTGTAATACTTCAATGTTGGTTGCGGTTGTAAATAAGCTCGCACTAATAAGGGTGATAACTGTCAGTAAAATTACAAATATAAAAGGGTCGGGAAGATAACGCTCTACAATTTTAGTAAAAGGGCGGGCTATTTTATTAAGCATAAGCACAACTGTTTTGGTTATTATTTTAACGCTAATTAATCATGAAAAATCACCATTGGCAAACAGCATTTAGTCTTATATTAGCGGTTAAAAGCTTAAACATTGCTTAAAAGTATCGCTTACAGTAACGTACTGTTTATAGATAATTTACTAACGAAGACTTTGTATTATGCCGGTGATATTTAAAAGGCTAGCGTTACTTTTTCGCGCTCATATAGATCAGTTGAGCTGGCAAGCAGTGGCATTAGCTATTTTGACTCATATGCTATTAACATGGAGTTTACTATTTATAGCGAATGAGAAAGCATTAACCTCGCTTACTACCTTTTTTTACTATTACACAGTAACAACATCAACAGTGGGATATGGTGACTTTAGTCCAACTACTGATCTTGGTCGTTGGGTGGTTGCATTAATACAAATTCCATTTGGTTTAGCTTTATTTGGTGTTTTGCTAGGAAAAGCAGGACAAACTGTTACTTACTTAATTAGGCGCGCTATGACTGGTGATAAAAACTTTGCCCACAGTAACCACCATATTATCATTTTTGGTTGGCACGACACTCGTACAAAAAAGATGATTGATTACATTTTGGCAGATACGAAACGTACTGACCGTCGTATTTTACTCGCGGTAACAGAGCAAATGGATCATCCTTTTTTAGCTAACGAAAGCGTTGATTTTGCACGTTTAACGAGTTTTACAAATTTAGCTGAACTAGAGCGTGTAGCTATTCGTAGTGCTGATAAGGTGATTATTGATGGTCAAGATGACGACCAGACATTTACGACAGCCCTGCGCATAAGTCGCTTAGTAAAAGATGATTGTCATATAAGTGCTCACTTTTTAGATGAAACCAAAGTTGAGATGATGTTAGAGCATTGCCAAAATGTAGAATGTAGTAGTGCAAAATCAGCTGAGATATTAGTACGCTCAATGCAAGATCCAGGTTCGAGCCGTGTGCAAGAGGAGCTGCTATCTACTTTGCACGGCGATACACAATTTAGCTTGAAAGTATCAAGTGGCTGTAAAGATATGGAGTTTGGTACTTTGTTTCATCACTTTAAGCTTGAGCATGATGCAATACTGTTAGGTGTTGCTCATAATCTAAGTGCGCAAAATATGGATTTAAACCCACCATTAGATTACAAAGTAAATGAAGGCGATATTTTGCACTATATATCGGTAGAACGAGTATTAAGTAGTGAAGTAGACTGGTCGAGCCTAGAGAAATAATGAATGAAGTTGTATTTTTAATTGTTGTTTTAAGTGCTTACATGTTGCCTGTCGTTATTGTACTCAACAGTAAGCGTACACAGGGCCATGAAAAGAATGGCTGGCTAATGGGAATCATTGTATTTTCTTGGTTAGGTTTAATGATGTACTTTACCATTGTGCCCAAGCATAGGCACAAAAAGAAAAAGGCTAAATAGAGTAGTTAGCCTTTATAGCCAGCTTTTGCTGGAATACTACTCTTCTAGCTGTTTAAGTTTATGCTCAATTAGAGGGTCGTCAGGTAGCAGTTGCTGGGCGACTTCTAATAGCTGAATAGCATCATTAGGGTGCTGATCTTGGTGCTTAAGTGCCACATCTATTAATGGCTGAATATCAATTTTTGCTTGATGCTCTTGTACATACACTTCTTTTTCATCAGCTAAAATTTTATGCGCTGTACTCAATAATGCTAAACGATGGGGGGAGTCTGCATTAGCCGTATTGAGACTTTGATAATAATCTTCTTTTAAGCGTAAGGTTTTGGTTTGCAGGCGAAACTGTGCAATATCGATTTGCTGATGTTGAATGAAATCAACGGCTACTTGCTTATAAAACCCAAACTTATTCAAATATGTAGCGTGTGTGCCATGTCCCATACCAAATACTCGCAAGTGAGTTAACTGCTTATAGCGCTTGGCGTGCATTCGGTCTATACGATTAGTAGGATCGTAAATAATATAGCCTTGGGCATCTCCTAAATCTAGATCGTGATAATCTTGTTGCCAGTCAAACTGCTGAGCTATATCGGTACTAGAGCGGTCATCCCACGGTACTAATTCTTTATTTTTAGTACTTACCGGGTGAAAGAACAGTACTTGGTTTAGCTTTAATAGTTTAGCAAAAGCGCCAACAGCAAATCCGCCACGGCTTAAGCCATAGCCTAATCGACAATTAAACGGCGTAAGTAATGTTGATAATTGCTCGAGAAAAAAGATTAAATTACGATTACGAAACCAATTACTTTTACCTAAATGCTGAAAAGCGATTACGTTTACGTTTTGTTTTTGAGCTAAGTGATAACCCCATGGTGCAAAATCAGGGTGAAGATCTTGCTCTTGCACGTTAGTGCCTGCGGGTGAAAAGGTAAAAAGCAGGGGCTTATTAACGTCAACAAAATCATACTTAACAAATACATCGCCGAGTAAATCACTACCCGTCATGGGTAATCGAGTTTGTTGCTCATTGCGCGGGAGAGTTAACCATTCATCTAACCAATACAGTAATTTCATTAATCCTCCAGCTATAAGTCAGCGTAGATCATATCAAACTCAATGAAATTAGGTCAAACCGAGAGGGTGTTACTGCGCCATTTTGATTATTTCATCCCAGTCATTTTTAGTAACAGGCATTATCGATAGTCGTCCGCCCTTTTTAAGTGCGATATCAGTAATATTATTATTGGCTTTAATATCTTTAAGGCTAATTAATTTTTTTAAATGGCTTTGGTAAGTAACTTCAACAACAACCCAGCGTGGTTTGTCGCTGGTGGCTTTTGCATCGTAATAGTCGCTACTTAAATCAAATTGAGTGGGGTCTGGGTAGGCATCGTGTGTCACTTCGGCAATACCCGCTACACCTACGTGTTTACAGCTTGAATGGTAAATCATCACTGAATCACCGACCTTAACGCCATCACGCATGAAGTTTCGCGCTTGGTAATTACGCACGCCTTCCCAAAGAGTCGTTTGTTTTGGTGCGTTTTTTAAATCATCTAATGAAAACGCATCGGGTTCAGTTTTAAATAGCCAGTAAGCCATAACAGTATTCCTAACAAATATTTACTTCCCACTATTGTATAGTATCATTTGGATACTAGGGTAATGAGGAAGAAGTAATGAGCCAAGTATTAGATGATTTATTGTCGTTGTTAACACTTGAAGAAATTGAGCAAGGTTTATATCGAGGACAAAGCCAAGATTTAGGCTTTGGTGCTGTGTTTGGCGGTCAAGTTATGGGGCAGGCGCTTTCTGCCGCTAAAGAAACTCTACCTGAGGGGCGTATAGTCCATTCATTACATTCTTACTTTTTACGCCCAGGCGATCCGGCTAAACCGATTGTTTATGATGTAGAAACTATTCGAGATGGTAAAAGCTTTAGTACTCGTCGTGTAAAAGCAATTCAGTACGGTAAGCCTATTTTTTATATGACCGCATCATTTCAGGGTGAAGAAAATGGTTTGTCACATCAAGCTACAATGCCTGATGTACCCGCACCTGAAGAATTACGTTCATCACTTGAATTTTACCAAGATAACGCTTCGCATATCCCTGAAGTCATCCGTAATAAGTTTACGCGTGAAATGCCAATTGAAATGCGACCAGTTACTTTTCATAACCCGTTTAAACCAGAGGTTATGGAGCCGGTAAAGCATATTTGGTTTAAAGCTAATGGTGAAATGCCAGACGATCAGCGCATCCACAATTACTTATTAGCATACGCCTCTGACTTTGAGTTTTTACCAACAGCATTGCAGCCTCATGGTGTATCGTTTATGCAGCCAAATATGCAAGTAGCTACTATTGATCATGCAATGTGGTTTCATCGCCCATTTAGAATGGATGATTGGATTTTGTATTCAATTGATAGTCCAAGTGCGAGTAATGGGTGTGGTTTGGTACGCGGGCAGTTTTTTGATCGCCAAGGCAACTTAGTTGCCTCAACAATGCAAGAAGGGGTTATGCGTCAGCGCTAACCCCCTTTTATAGATATAGTACTAGTTACACTGATCTTGTACTATATCGCTGATTGACTGCCAGACGCGTGCTGGCAGTAATGTTTTAAGGTGTGCGTAGGTTTCGCAAAGTTGTGTACTGCCTACTAAGCCTTTATCACCCTCTGTTATTAACGACTCGCCACGTAAGTTTTCGATAAAACTAACAAGTACTTTTTTATCAAAAAACTCAGGTGTTTTAATGCCATGCAGTGTGCCTAAACGTTGCGCTAAAACTTGGCTTTCTCGCTCTAGCTCAGCTTTTTCAATGCCATCACTTGTTTGAATAAAACCAATCACAATAGCGTATCGTTGCAGAGTAAAGCTAAGTGCTCGCCCAAGCATTTCAAGCTTAGCTAAGCAGTCATTACCGTTTGTTATATGAATGTTATCGCCATCAAACTCAATTAAGTTTTGATCTGCAAAGTTCGCTAAAATACGTGTAATGTAGTTTTCATCAAGAGGCTGTAAATACCACTCTTTGGCAAACAACGGATAAAACGTTTTTACAAGTTGCTGGCATTGCTCAATAGTTGTGCTGTGTTGTTTAAATAGATGTAGTGCAATTAAGCTTGGTACTGCAAACAAGTGCAAAATATTGTTTCGGTAGTAATTAAACAGTACTTTTTCTTTATCGCTAATAGTAATAATTTCGCCAAATTCATCACTGATAACTTCAAACTTATTCAGCTTTAATGCATGCGTTAGTAATTGCTCTGGTGTTTCGTCTGGCGCGGTTACTTTATCGCTATAGCTGGCATCACGCTGTAAACGCAGATAAAAATCAAGTTGTGCTAATAGCTTTGGTTTACTCAATGCTTGTTTATCGTTAACCAGCAATATCATCGCTAGTAAGTTAACCGCATTAAGCGCCGCTGCATTATTAATTTTAACCATTACTTGGTCGGCAAGTTTAGTTACTTGTGGCGCTAACCATTGCGGCTTTTGCACATCGGTAGGGTGTATTGAATCACGCCAATCAGGTTGGTTATCGTTTAAGTATTGGTTAATCGAGATTGGATCACCAAAGTTTAAATTACCACGACCGTAGTTTTTGAGGTTTTTGATTGCCTTAAAAATACCAAATATAGATTCGCCTTTTTTATCTTTTCCATCCAGCTCTTTAAGATAGGTGTTAATTTCCATTACATGCTCGTAGCCAATGTACACAGGAACGATAGATATTGGTCTGTCTATTCCGCGTAGCATTGCTTGTAATGTCATAGATAGCATACCTGTTTTAGGTGGAAGTAAGCGCCCAGTTCGGCTTCGACCGCCTTCCGTGTAAAACTTAACAGAGTAACCTTTAATAAACAGTTGGCTTAAATACTCTTTGAATATGGCAGAATAAAGTTTATTGCCTGCAAACGAGCGACGAATAAAGAATGCCCCAGAGCGTCTAAATATGCCACCGGCAGGGAAAAAGTTAAGATTTATACCTGCAGCTATATGTGGTGGAACTAAGCCTAAGTGGTAAATAGAGTAGGTAAGCAGTAAGTAATCCATATGGCTGCGATGACAAGGCATATAAATAATTTCATGGCCTTTATCTGTTAGTTCATGAATTTGTTCTGCGTGTTTAATATCAATACCGTTATAGAGCTTATTCCATAACCAAGTTAAAAATCGTTCAGCCACACGTATCATTGCTTCAGAGTAATTAGCCGCTATCTCATCAAGTAGCTTAAGTGCATTTTGGCGGGCTTCGGTTTGGCTAATATTTTTAGCTTTAGCTTCATCTTGAATTGCTTTTTTTATTGTAGGTGACGCTAATAATGAATTAAATAATTGCTCACGGGATGGCATTTTAGGGCCTGTAGCTGCTAGTTTTTGGCGCTTAAAATGAACTAGCGCTACACGCAGTAATTTATGTGGTAACTCACTTACGTCGGCTTTTTCATTGACTAAAAGCGATAAGTCGAGTGGTTGGCTAAAGCGAATAAAATTGTCGCGTCCTGAAAACAACACCACAAAAAGCTTTCTAAACCAGCTAGGAGTTAGAGAGTGCGTAATTAAAGTGCGTAGTCCCGGCTTTTCTTTTCCGGGGTCGCGACCCCATAAAATAGTAACAGGAACCACTTGTACGTTTTGCTGACCGCTTTTTATTAAGTACTCAATAATTTGTTTACTCTGGGCTAAAGCATTTGTTGGCTTAGCTTCATCACCAAACAATGGTGGTGGATTTTTAATACCAATAAAACGGTCTAAATCTTGGGTACCTAATACTTGTTCTTCAGTTGGGCTAGGTAGGCCATTTTTTTTACACGCATGTGCGAGAGCCGCTAAATCAAATCGTGAATTTAAACGCACTATATAAAATGTAGGGTACTCAGGGTTTAGATCATACTGTTTAATCGGATTTTCTGGCAGCACCTTGCTTTTTACAAATAAGCGGCTAAATCCAGCAGACATAACATTTAAACAATAATTTAAAATACGCATCGACTCACCATATTGAGAGTATTAAGGGCAAAATTAGCGCAGTAGGATACCATAATATCTAAAAATCCCTTAGTTCGCGTAATTAAATTAAGGTGTTAACTTGTTTATTGACTAACAGTAGAGTTATTAGTTCAAGTACAGCTAGCAAGCATGTATGGGTGCTTATTTAATCAAATTTATAGACATTGTATTGTTTCTAAATAGTTGTTGCATTTATCACCAATACCTCTATAATACGCAGGCTTTCAAAATTCCTCTGGGAACTAGAAAGGATAAATTAAGCTTGGATTTCAAGCTAATAAACAGGAGTTCCGATTTGGAACTCAACGTAGATATAATCAAACAGCCGACATCTTAAGTTTTAAGATTGTTTCGGTCGTTTTTTTATGCTCTTTTATATGCTCTTTATATTGAGGTTAAGAATGTCAAATCAACGCATTCGTATTCGCCTAAAAGCTTTTGACCACCGTTTGATTGACCAATCAACGGCAGAAATCGTGGAAACTGCGAAACGCACTGGCGCACAAGTACGTGGTCCAATCCCACTACCTACACGCTTTGAACGTTTTACTGTACTAACTTCACCGCACGTTAATAAAGATGCGCGTGATCAGTACGAGATCCGCACCCATAAACGTCTGATAGACATCGTAGAACCAACTGACAAGACTGTAGACGCGCTTATGCGTTTAGATCTTGCTGCTGGTGTTGATGTTCAAATCAGCCTGGGTTAATCGAAAGATTAGAGAGGTTTTAGGAAAATGGCATTAGGTCTAGTCGGTCGTAAAGTGGGTATGACACGAATCTTCACTGAAGATGGTGTATCTATCCCTGTGACAGTTATTGAAGCGACACCTAACCGCATTGCTCAGATCAAATCTGACGCAACAGACGGTTATAACGCGCTTCAAGTAACCGCAGGCACTAAAAAAGCAAGTCGTGTAAACAAAGCTAAAGCGGGTCATTTCGCTAAAGCTGGTGTTGAAGCGGGTCGCGGTCTGTGGGAATTCCGCCTTAACGGTGGTGAAGGCGATTTTGAAGTAGGCGCTGAGCTTACTGTTGAATTATTCAACGAAATCAACAAGGTTGACGTAACCGGTACTTCTAAAGGTAAAGGTTTCCAAGGTGGTGTTAAGCGCTGGAATTTCAGCATGCAAGACGCTACACATGGTAACTCTCTATCTCACCGTGCTCCTGGTTCAATCGGTCAAAACCAATCACCTGGTAAGGTGTTTAAAGGTAAGAAAATGGCCGGTCATATGGGTGCTGAGCGTGTAACGACTCAAAACTTAGAACTAGTTCGCGTTGACGCTGAGCGTAATTTGCTTTTAGTTAAGGGTGCAGTACCTGGAGCTATTGGCGGTGACGTTATCGTTAAACCAGCTGTTAAAGCATAAGTCCTGGAGATTTAGTGATGGAATTAGCAATTAAAGACGCTTCTGGCGGTCTTGAAGTTTCTGAAGCTACTTTTGGACGTGAGTTTAACGAAGCATTAGTACATCAAGTAGTTGTTGCATACGCAGCAGGTGCTCGTCAAGGTACTCGTGCTCAGAAGACACGTTCTGAAGTAAGCGGTGGTGGTAAAAAACCATGGGCTCAAAAAGGTACTGGCCGTGCACGTGCCGGTACAATCCGTAGCCCAATTTGGCGTTCAGGTGGCGTTAGCTTTGCAGCTAAACCACAAGACCACAGCCAAAAAGTAAACCGTAAAATGTACCGTGGTGCGATTAAAAGCATCTTATCTGAATTAGTTCGTCAAGAGCGTTTAATCGTTGTTGAAAGTTTTGCTCTAGCAGCACCAAAAACTAAAGAACTAGTTGCTAAGCTTAAAGAACTTGAGCTTAAAGATGTTCTTATCGTGACTGAAGAAGTAGATGAAAATCTTTTCTTATCGGC
Source organism: Pseudoalteromonas sp. SWXJ133 (assembly GCF_015864365.1). NCBI lineage: Bacteria > Pseudomonadati > Pseudomonadota > Gammaproteobacteria > Alteromonadales > Pseudoalteromonadaceae > Pseudoalteromonas > Pseudoalteromonas sp. SWXJ133. The sequence continues at coordinate 258,240 of NZ_JADYXJ010000002.1, read as the reverse complement.
ACGTAACCTTTATAAGGTTGACACACGTGATGTAGCTGGTATCGATCCTGTAAGCTTAATTGCTTTCGATAAGGTACTTATTACAGCCGCTGCTGTTAAGCAACTTGAGGAGGCGCTAGCATGATTCGCGAAGAACGTCTTTTAAAAGTGATCCTTGCTCCACATATCTCTGAAAAAAGCACAATTGCTGCTGAAGAAAACAATACTATTGTTTTTAAAGTAGTAAATGACGCAACTAAAGCTGAAATTAAAGTAGCAGTTGAGAAGCTTTTTGAAGTAGAAGTAACTGGTGTTCGCACACTTAACGTTAAGGGTAAAACAAAACGTACTGGCGCACGTTTCGGTCGTCGTAGCGACTGGAAGAAAGCTTACGTTACTCTTAAAGAAGGCAGCGAGCTAGACTTTGTCGGCGGCGCCGAGTAATAAGGGGATAGAATTATGGCACTTCAAAAGTGTAAGCCTACTTCTGCGGGCCGTCGTCACCTAGTTAAAGTGGTTAACTCTGATCTACATAAGGGTAAGCCATACGCACCACTTTTAGAGAAAAACTCTAAATCAGGTGGTCGTAATAACAATGGTCGTATTACGGTTCGTCATATCGGTGGTGGTCATAAACAACACTACCGTTTAATCGATTTTAAACGTACTAAAGATGGCATTCCAGCTACTGTTGAACGTTTAGAATACGATCCAAATCGTAGCGCAAACATCGCTCTTGTATTATATGCAGACGGTGAGCGTCGTTACATTATCGCACCTAAAGGCTTAAAAGCTGGCGATGCAATCCAGTCTGGTGTTGATGCACCAATCAAGCCTGGTAATGCATTACCAATGCGTAATATGCCTGTAGGTTCGACTGTTCACAACGTAGAATTAAAACCAGGTAAAGGTGCTCAAATCGCACGTTCTGCTGGTGCATACGTTCAAATCCTTGCTCGTGATGGTCAGTATGTAACATTACGTCTTCGTTCAGGCGAAGTTCGTAAAGTTGAATCTGATTGTCGTGCGACTCTAGGTGAAGTAGGCAATGCTGAGCATATGCTTCGTTCACTTGGTAAAGCAGGTGCAAATCGCTGGCGTGGTATTCGTCCGACAGTTCGTGGTGTTGCCATGAACCCGGTAGATCACCCACACGGTGGTGGTGAAGGTCGTACATCTGGTGGTCGTCATCCTGTGTCTCCATGGGGTAAACCGACTAAAGGTGCGAAGACGCGTAAGAACAAGCGTACGGATAAATTTATAGTACGTCGTCGTACTAAGTAATATTGAGGAATAGCCATGCCACGCTCTCTCAAGAAGGGTCCTTTTATAGACCTACACTTGCTGAAGAAGGTAGAGAAAGCTTTGGAAAGCGGTGAGAAAAAGCCAATTAAAACTTGGAGCCGTCGTTCAATGATCATACCTAACATGATCGGATTGACCATTGCTGTCCATAATGGTCGCCAGCACGTACCAGTTTTCGTTTCTGACGAAATGATCGGTCACAAACTAGGTGAATTTGCACCAACTCGCACTTACCGTGGCCATGCTGCGGATAAGAAAGCGAAGAAACGATAAGAGGGGAAGATAAATGCAAGCATTAGCTAAACATAAATTCGCCTCTGGTTCGGCGCAAAAAGCACGTCTAGTTGCAGATCAGATCCGCGGGTTACCTGTAGATCGCGCACTAGAAATCCTGGCGTACAGCCCTAAGAAAGCGGCTGTATTAGTTAAGAAAGTACTTGAGTCTGCTATTGCTAACGCAGAGCATAACGAAGGTGCTGACATTGATGAGCTTCGTATAACAACGATCTTTGTGGACGATGGTCCTACAATGAAACGTATTATGCCTCGTGCTAAAGGACGCGCAGACCGCATCCTTAAGCGTACAAGCCATATCACTGTTATGGTTTCAGATAGCTAGGAGTATAAGTAATGGGACAAAAAGTTCATCCTACTGGTATTCGCCTAGGTATATCTAAACCTTGGGTTTCTACCTGGTACGCGAGTTCAAAAGATTTCTCTGCACAGCTTTTTGGCGATCACAAAGTTCGTACATTCCTTACTAAGGAATTGAAAACGGCTTCTGTGTCTAAAATCGTTATTGAGCGTCCAGCAAAATCAATCCGTGTAACAATTCATACGGCTCGTCCGGGTGTTGTTATCGGTAAAAAAGGCGAAGACGTAGAAAAATTACGTCAAGCGGTAACTAAAATCGCTGGTGTACCTGCTCAGATTAATATCTCTGAAGTACGTAAACCAGAACTAGATGCACAACTAGTAGCAGACGGCATTGCCTCTCAACTAGAACGTCGTGTTATGTTCCGTCGCGCTATGAAGCGTTCGGTACAAAATGCAATGCGCATCGGTTCTAAAGGGATTAAAGTTGAAGTTAGCGGTCGTCTTGGCGGCGCTGAAATCGCACGTTCAGAATGGTATCGTGAAGGTCGTGTACCTCTACATACTCTTCGTGCTGATATCGATTACGCAACTTCTGAAGCCTTAACCACTTATGGTATCATTGGTGTTAAAGTTTGGATCTTCAAAGGCGAAGTTATTGGTGGTTTACCACTAGTACAAGAGCAAGAGAAGCCAGCTAAACGCGCACCAAAGAAAGCCAAGAAAAGTGCTAAGTAGAGGTAGCGACTAATGTTACAGCCAAAACGTACAAAATTCCGTAAAATGCACAAAGGCCGCAACCGCGGTTTAGCGCAAAACGGTAACAAAGTAAGCTTCGGTACTTTCGGATTGAAAGCAACTGGCCGTGGCCGTATGACTGCTCGTCAAATCGAAGCAGCTCGTCGTGCTATGACGCGTCACGTGAAACGTCAAGGTAAAATCTGGATCCGTGTCTTCCCTGACAAACCGATTACAGAAAAACCTCTTGAAGTTCGTATGGGTAAAGGTAAAGGTTCTGTTGAATATTGGGTTGCTGAAATTCAGCCTGGTAAAGTACTTTACGAAATGGAAGGTGTTTCAGAAGAGCTTGCTCGTGAAGCGTTTGACCTTGCTGCTCGTAAATTGCCATTCAAAACAACTTTCGTAACTCGGACGGTAATGTGATGAAAGCTAGCGAACTAAAAGACAAAAGCGTAGAAGAGCTTAATGCTGAACTTCTAGGACTACTTCGTGAGCAATTTAATATGCGCATGCAAGCTAGCACTGGTCAGTTAGCTCAGACACACACGCTAAGAACAGTACGCCGCGATATCGCGCGTGTAAAAACAGTTATTAACCAGAAGGCAGGTCAATAATGAGCGATAAAATTCGTACTCTTCAAGGCCGTGTAATCAGCGACAAGATGGAAAAATCTTTCACTATCGCTATCGCACGTTATGTGAAGCACCCAATTTATGGGAAATTCATTAAACGTACGACTAAGTTACACGTACATGACGAAAATAACACAGCAAAAGCGGGTGACGTAGTTACTATCCGTGAATGCGCACCAATTTCTAAGAATAAATCTTGGACTTTAGTAGACGTTATTTCTAGTCCAAAACAAGCTTAATTTTTTAATTAAGTTAGTTTTGTAAAAAAAGCCCTGGCAATTAGCCGGGGCTTTTTGTTTTCTGGAACTGTCTTGTCCTGAAACGTGTTTACACATTTAGGGCTTATTTTATGAAAACTATTAAAACTAAAGACGTTAAGCGAGTTGGTATTATCTTTTTATCAGAAATACAAAAGCATGCAGAGTAGTTATTTGGGCTTGTGTCATCAACTACGTTGTTGCCATATACTTTTTAGTATCAGAGCTAGTGGCTGAATCATAAAAGCTAGATCATAAGCTTACATATCTCAGTAACTTTTATGCTTGCTATAGGCATCTAAGCCGTTGTGTTACTTTTCTCTTACTTTATTTCAATGTTACAGTTTTAAGGTATCGAAAATAGACATCCATACACAACTTTCATCATCAGCTTATCTGGTTTTTTTATGTCTAAAACCTCAATTTATCGCCTTAAACTAATATTCTGGTATGATTGGTAAATATGCGCTTTTGAATGAATTTTTGAGGTAGTAATGACGCGTAGTTTTGAATTTCATTTGACTGATGAAGTAGCCACGGTCGCAATGGGTAATTGCGTTGCTGATATTATAGAGCAAGGTGCGGTTATTTATTTACATGGTGACTTAGGCGCTGGTAAAACAACGTTTACTCGAGGTGTAGTGCAAGGCTTTGGACATACAGGCAAAGTTAAAAGCCCAACGTATACACTTGTTGAACCTTATGAACTCGAGCGCGCAAATGTTTATCATTTTGATTTATACCGCTTAGGTGACCCTGAAGAACTAGAATACATGGGAATACGCGATTATTTTTCACCAGATGCAATTTGCGTTGTTGAGTGGCCAGAAAAAGGTGGTGAATTTATTCCTGTGCCTGATTTAGATATTACTCTCAGCTATATGGGTAACGAACGTAAAATTGTTATTAATAGCGCCAGTGAGCGTGGTGTAGCAATTGTCGAAAAACTAAATAACAAATAATAATATAGTTAAGGCAGTAATTATCAAATGAGCCGAGGTGTAGTTAAACTCTTTATTTACCTTATGGTTATTACCATAAGCTTGCCGCTGTGGGCCAAAAATACAATTAATAGTGTACGCGTATGGCCGTCCCCTGATAGTACGCGTGTGGTATTTGATTTAAATGATAAGCCTGACTTTAGCTATTTCATGCTTAAAAACCCAAGCCGCTTAGTAATTGATTTAGAAAACACTAGCGAGTTAAAAATACTACCAGGTGTACCACCAAAACATCAAATAGTGAGCAAGCTACGCTACTCAAAACCTAAAAATAAGCACAGTGTTCGGTTAGTGTTTGAATTAAACGCACCAGTAAAGCCAGTTGTATTTGCTTTAGCGCCTACAGGCCCTTATAAAAATAGGCTCGTTGTTGATTTATACAATAAAAGCCAAGCTGCCACAGTTGTTTCTCCTGCTCAAACAGCAGCTAAAAACCGCCAGTTAAGCCAAGAGCGCGATATTGTGATTGCAATTGATCCGGGTCATGGCGGCGAAGATCCAGGTTCAATTGGTCCCTCTGGCACGTACGAAAAAACAGTAACACTGCAAATTGCAAAACGTTTAGAGCGTATGATTGATGGTGAACGTGGGATGATTTCGCGCATGGTACGAAGCGGTGACTACTTTGTAAAACTTAATACGCGTACCAATCGTGCTCGTGAAAAAAAGGCCGACTTTTTTGTCTCTATTCACGCTGATGCATTTACGAGCCCGGGACCAAATGGTGCCTCGGTTTGGGTGTTGTCGTTAAGGCGTGCTAATTCAGAGATAGGTAAATGGATAGAAGATAAAGAAAAGCACTCTGAGCTTTTAGGTGGCGCTGCGGATGTAATGAAAGATGCCGCTAACGAAAAATACTTAGCGCAAGCATTACTTGATATGTCGATGGATCACTCTATGAAAACCGGCTTAAACGTAGCTGACGAAGTGATTAAAGAGCTACGTAAAGTTGCTAAGCTGCATAAAAAAGATCCCCAACATGCGAGTCTTGCTGTACTTAAATCACCAGATATCCCATCAATTTTAGTAGAAACAGGGTTTATATCTAACCCACGAGAAGAAAAGCTGCTTAAAAGTGCTAACCATCAAGAGCGTTTGGCTAAAGCTATATTTACTTCAATTAAAAATTACTATTTAAAAAATCCACCTGATGACTCTTTATTTGCTAAATTAAAGTCGCAATATCCAACAAAGCACAAGGTACGCCCGGGTGAATCTTTAAGTATGTTGGCGAGTCGCTATGGCGTTACAGTCAACAAATTAAAACAAGTTAATAAGCTTAGCTCTAATACTTTGTTTATTGGGCAAGAGCTCGATATACCACAAAGTTAGTCATTATTATTAGCGCAATGCTTGCTAGGAAATCTCATGAATATTGAAATATTACCCGCGCGTTTAGCTAACCAAATTGCCGCAGGCGAAGTGGTTGAGCGCCCAGCGTCGGTAGTAAAAGAGCTAGTCGAAAACAGTTTAGATGCTGGCGCTACACGTATTCAGATAGATATAGAGCGTGGCGGTCATAAGCTTATTCGGATACGTGATAACGGTTCAGGGATAAGTAAAGATGAGCTAACGCTCGCGCTTTCTCGTCACGCTACGAGTAAATTAAAATCTCTAGATGACCTTGAAAATATTTGTTCACTTGGTTTTAGGGGGGAAGCGCTTGCGTCAATTAGCTCTGTATCGCGTTTAACGCTGAGCTCAAAACCAAAAGATCAAGAAGCTGCTTGGCAAGCATTTGCAGAAGGTCGCGATATGGCCGTGCAAGTAAAGCCAGTAGCGCACCCTGATGGCACAACCATTGAAGTAAAAGATTTATTTTTTAACACCCCAGCTCGTCGTAAATTCTTGCGTACCGAAAAAACTGAATTTAGCCATATTGATGAGTTGATAAAGCGCATTGCGCTTAGTCGCTTTGATGTCTCTATTACACTAACTCACAACGAAAAAGTAGTAAGGCAGTATCGTGCGAAGACAGATCCCTCTCAGGCTATTACACGTGTAGCGCAAGTTGCAGGTAAGGCTTTTGCTGAGCAAGGTTTGCATATTCAATCAGGAGAGGGTGGCTTACAGCTGCATGGTTGGGTGCTACCTGTAGGTTCAGCTAATACGACTCAGTATACTTATGTTAATAATCGTATGATGCGCGATAAACTTATTCTGCATGCTATACGCCAGGCATTTGAAGAAGTAAGCGGAACACAAGAATTACCCGGTTTTGTCATTTATATTGATATAGACCCTCGGCAGGTTGATGTAAATGTTCATCCAGCTAAGCATGAAGTGCGTTTTCATCAAGGGCGCTTAATTCATGACTTTATATTACAGGCTATTAAGCAAGTGGTAGTGCCGCTGCAAGGTGAGTTTACGAATGAACCGCTTAGCTCTGAGGTGGAATCTGCGCCTGTATTTATGGGGTCAGCGCATAGTAGTTCTAATGATACAAAAGCGGATGGAGTATTTGATTACCCTAAATCGCAATTACAGCCCTCTTACTCTGGAAGTGCTGGTAGTTCGTCATCAGGTACTAGAAGTGTTGGCGGTGGCGGGGCATACCGTGCTACACCAAGTACAAGCCATCATGATGTAAACGCGTTTTATCAAGGTGTGAGTGAGCAACACGCTGCGCATTTTGATAATGTAGCAAACATACCTGTAGCACAACACCAGTTAGAGTCTGCGCATAATGTTTTAAAGACAGTTTCAATCATCAGTGTTAATGAAGGTGCGTGTGTATTTAGTGTTGAGCAGCAATTGTATTGCTCACATTTCAAATATGCATTGGTAGATGATTGGCATAATCAAATTAAAGAGTCCGGAAGTTTAGAAGGGAAAGCTCTTTTGCTGCCCGTAAGAGTAAACTTATCAAAAGAAGATTGCTTACTTATAGAAGCTCAGCAATCGTGGTTTACTTTACTTGGTTTTGAACTCGTAATAGAAAAACAGTTTGTAATGGTTAAAAAATTGCCAGCGTGCTTATATTTACTTGATGTAAGTACAGCGATAGGTGAGCTACTTGATGGGTGTAAAGCAGGGCTTGAAAATATAGAGAATTGGTTAGAGTGGCAGATAAAATGTGTACCTCCCCGGTTTTATTTAAGCAATGTGTTTTTAGCGCAACAAATGCGCTTACAAAATAATCCGCAAACTATTGAACGCTTACGCGAAAAAGCAGTTAAAATAGAGCTAAATCACTATTTAATGCAATTAGATTAAGGTATCAGTGTTGAGTAATTTACCAGTCATATTTTTAATGGGTCCAACTGCTGCTGGTAAAACAGCATTGGCAATCTCACTGTGCGAGCATTTAAATACAGAAATAATCAGCGTTGATTCAGCGTTAGTGTATAAAGATATGAACATTGGTACTGCAAAACCCGATGCAGAAGAACTTGCTAAAGCTCCGCATCATCTGATCGACTTACTTGACCCGAGTGAAACATATTCAGTTGCTGATTTTAGGCGCGATGCAGTACAAAAAATTGACGAATTTCATAGACAAGGTAAAGTGCCTGTATTGGTTGGAGGTACAATGTTGTACTTTAAATCTTTAATTGATGGTTTATCGCCTTTGCCTGAAGCAGATACAGTAATAAGATCAGAGCTAGAAGCACAAGCTAAAGAATTTGGCTGGCCTCATTTATATAAAGAATTAGTTAAAGTTGACCCAAAAGCAGCCGAAAAAATAAGTGAGAATGACTCACAAAGAATTAATCGAGCTTTAGAGGTTTACAGGTTAACTGGTAAGACCATGACTGAGTTGCAAAAGCAAAAACAGCCGGCTTTACCTTATACTTTTCATCAATTTGCGATTGCACCGCAAGAACGTAGCGAATTACATCGCCGAATTGAAGAAAGGTTTAAAATAATGATTGATCAGGGGTTTGAAAATGAAGTTTCGACCCTATATCTACGTAAGGATTTACACCCCAATATGCCTTCTATTCGTTGTGTTGGTTATAGACAAATGTGGGATTACCTTGCGGGTGAAACAAGCCATGATGAAATGGTTTTTCGTGGCATCGCAGCAACACGTCAATTGGCAAAACGTCAGTTAACGTGGCTTCGTAGCTGGCCTGATGTTACTTGGTTAACAACGGGTGACGAAGAAAACTTGCATCGTGTAGTAAGTTCGCTAAGCTAGTAGTAGTTGAATATTGTTTTTTATCAAATAAGTTCAGCCACTTAATTATAATAACACCTAGAACGAAGGAACAATAACATGGCAAAAGGCCAATCGTTACAAGACCCATTTTTGAATGCACTACGACGTGAGCGCATTCCAGTATCAATCTTTTTGGTAAATGGCATAAAATTACAAGGCAAAATTCAGTCATTTGACCAATTTGTTATTTTACTAGAGAACACCGTAAATCAAATGGTTTATAAGCATGCAATTTCAACAGTTGTCCCTGCTCGCGCAGTTAACTTCCAAGCAGTTCAAGGGAGTGAAGACACTGAAGAACCAGAAGCTGGTAACTTTTAATTAGGAGCATAATGTTTGTTTGACCGCTATGAATCCGGCGAACAGGCAATTTTAGTTCATATCGACTTACCTAAAGAAGGGGATCGTGAAGATCTTCATGAATTAGAAATGTTGGTATCTTCTGCTGGTGTTAGTAGTTTGGCGGTTGTGCAAGGCAGCCGTCAAGCACCACATCCGAAACTATTCGTCGGTACCGGTAAAGCAGAAGAAATAGCTGAGATTGTCAAAATCCACAATGCAGATGTCGTAATTTTCAATCATCAACTCAGGCCGTCACAAGAGCGTAATTTAGAGCGTGTTTGTCAGTGTCGTGTGCTTGATAGAACGACGCTAATTCTTGATATTTTTGCCCAACGTGCACGTACCCATGAGGGTAAGCTGCAGGTTGAATTGGCACAACTTCGCCATATGTCGACTCGATTAATTCGGGGCTGGACCCATCTTGAACGCCAAAAAGGCGGGATTGGTTTACGTGGACCTGGTGAAACCCAACTTGAAACAGATAGACGATTACTTCGTGCCCGAATTCAAAATATCCGTGCGCGTTTAGCTAAAGTAGCAGTGCAACGCGAACAAGGTAGGCGAGCTCGTACTCGTAACGAAATACCTACGGTATCGTTAGTTGGCTATACCAATGCGGGTAAATCTACATTATTTAATCGAATTACGAATTCAGATGTATATGCGGCCGATCAGTTGTTTGCAACGCTTGACCCGACTCTACGTAAGCTTGAATTAGGTGATGTTGGTCCTGTTATCTTAGCTGATACAGTGGGCTTTATTCGTCATTTACCGCACGACTTAGTTGCTGCTTTTAAAGCAACGCTAACTGAAACTCGTGAAGCTGATTTACAGTTACATGTAATTGACGCAGCAGACTCTCGTCTTCAAGAAAATATTGAACAAGTACAATCGGTGCTTAAAGAAATTGAAGCCGATGAAGTACCACAGCTATTAATTTATAATAAAATTGATGCGCTGGATAACGTAAGCCCACGTATTGATCGAGATGACGAAGGCCAACCTATAAGAGTATGGCTTAGCGCTCAGACTGGTGAAGGGTGTGAATTACTTAGTGAGGCTATTAGTGAACTGCTTGCTAAGAAGATGTTTAACGAAACATTATTTCTTACGCCATTGTATGGTCGCCTAAGGGCTGCATTGTTTAGTTTAAATGCAGTACATGAAGAACGCTTTGATGAGCAAGGTAATTGGCTGTTAGATGTTAGAATGCCAATGGTTGAGTGGAATCGTTTAATTAAAGAATTTGGTCCTGAAATTGCTGGTTTTATCAACCGTAATTAAAAATTGACGTTTTAATGTCGGTTTTTGTATGAGAAACGCGGTAGATTTGTTAGATTTAACACAATTTCCTAATTTATTTAGATAACAATGGAGTATAGCTATGGCCTGGAATGAACCGGGTAATAATGGCAATGACAAAGATCCGTGGAATAATAAAGGCGGACGTGATCAAGGCCCACCTGATTTAGACGAGGTGTTCCGCAAGTTTAGTAACAAGTTCGGCGGCTTATTTGGCGGGAAAAAATCCGGCAATGGTAGCGGCGGTGGACTTGGCGGAGCCGGTATTTCATTCATACTTATTATCGCCGTTATTGTATGGGCGTTAAGTGGTATTTATACGGTTAAAGAAGCCGAGCGTGGTGTGGTTCTTCAATTTGGTAAATATGACCGAATTGCTGATCCTGGTCTGCGTTGGAAAATGACGTTTATTGAAACGGTAATCCCAGTAGATATTGAAGCAGTTCGTTCATTATCGGCTTCTGGTTTTATGCTTACTGAAGACGAAAACGTAGTGAGCGTTGAGTTTCAGGTGCAATACCGTGTTATTGACCCATACCTTTATGAATTTAGCGTAACTAACGCTGATAGTAGCTTAGAAGAAGCACTAGATAGTGCACTACGTTACGTTGTGGGCCATGCAAAAATGGACCAAGTATTAACTAATGGCCGTGAGGTTGTTCGTCAAAATACATGGGATGAGCTTAATAAGATTATCGAACCATATAACTTAGGTTTAATTGTTACTGACGTGAACTTTAAAGACTCTCGTCCGCCAACTGAAGTTAAAGATGCATTTGATGATGCGATTGCTGCACAAGAAGATGAAGAACGTTTCATTCGTGAAGCAGAAGCATATGCTCGTGAAATTGAACCGCGTGCTCGTGGTCAAGTAACGCGTATGACTCAAGAAGCGGAAGGTTACCAAGAGCGTATTACATTAGAAGCACAAGGTGAAGTAGCTCGTTTTGAAAAGCTATTACCTGAATATCAAGCAGCTAAAGAAGTTACTCGTGAGCGCTTATACATTGATGCAATGGAAGAAGTGTTAGGGAGTAGTTCTAAAATATTGGTTGATGTTAAAGGCGGTAATAACATGCTTTATTTACCACTTGATAAGATCATGGATAAGCAAGGGACAGCAACACGTGTTGCACTTCCAAGCTCTAGTGATATTCAAGATTTACGTAATAAAGTAAATACGTCGCGCAATAGCTCTGTTAATAGTGGCAATGACCGCTTTAACAACGACCGCTTCAATGATGGGAGATAATCATAATGAAAAACTTTAGTTTAGTAATACTATTAGCTGCCATTGTTATGTCTTTCTCATCGGTATTTGTTGTACCTGAAGGGCAAAAAGCAATTGTAATGTTATTTAGTAAAGTACAAAAAGACAGCGACGATCAAGCGATTGTATATGGCCCAGGCCTACAATTTAAGGTGCCATTTTTTAGCCAAGTACGTCGCATTGATGCACGTATTCAAACGCTAGATGGTGCGCCGGATCGCTTTGTTACTAGTGAGAAAAAAGACTTAATTGTTGATTCGTTTGTAAAATGGCGTGTTAATGACTTTAGCGCTTTTTACTTACGTGCCCGTGGCGATAAGCAATATGCTGAAACGCTACTTAAACAAAAAGTAAATAATGGTCTTCGTACAAACTTTGGTACACGTACAATTCGCGAAATTGTATCGGGTGAGCGTAGCGAGTTGATGGAAGAAGCGTTAGTACAAGCTTCTGAAAGTGCACGTGAGCTTGGTATTGAGGTGCTAGACGTACGTGTTAAGCAAATTAACCTACCACAAGAAGTGAGTAGCTCTATTTACCAACGTATGCGCGCTGAGCGTACTGCTGTTGCAAAAGAGCATCGTTCTGAAGGTCAGGAAAAAGCCGAGACTATTCGTGCGGGTGTTGACCGTCGTGTAACAGTAATGCTTGCCGATGCAGAGCGTAATGCGCGTTCTGTACGTGGTCAAGGCGATGCTGATGCCGCAGGCATCTATGCAAGCGCGTATAACAAAGACCCTGAGTTCTTTAGTTTTGTGCGTTCGCTTGAGGCTTACAAAAAGACTTTTAAAAATAAGCAAGACGTTATGGTGCTTTCACCAGATAGCGACTTCTTCCAATATATGAAAGGCGCTAAAGCTCAATAGGCTTTACGTTAATTATTTAGAAGTTAAAAAGCCTCGCATTTGCGGGGCTTTTTGTTAAACACAGTCTAGTGCTTTAAATCACTGTTATTTATGTGGTTATTAGCTAATATTTGGATATAACAAATGCGCGCAGAAAAAATAAGCTGAACAGGGGTGATCTTTACTTTAGTTTTCTGGTAAAATCTCGTCCTAATTTTCTCTAAGTGAATTTACGATGGGTAAAAACGTTGTTGTATTAGGCACCCAATGGGGTGACGAAGGAAAGGGTAAGGTAGTTGATCTCCTTACAGACAAAGCATCTTTAGTAGTTCGTTATCAAGGTGGCCACAATGCGGGTCATACTTTAGTTATCGAAGGTGAAAAGACGGTTCTACACCTTATTCCATCGGGTGTATTACGTGACAATGTTAAATGTGTGATTGGTAATGGTGTAGTTTTATCACCAGAAGCGCTAATGAGAGAAATTGGCATGCTTGAAGAACGCGGCGTACCAGTACGTGAGCGTCTTTTAATAAGTGAAGCATGTCCGCTAATCTTGCCTTTCCATGTTGCATTAGATGTAGCCCGCGAAACTGCTCGTGGCGATAAGCCAATTGGTACAACTGGCCGTGGTATCGGTCCTGCGTACGAAGATAAAGTGGCTCGCCGTGGTTTACGCGTAGGCGATTTATTTAATCCTGAATTATTTGCAGCTAAATTAAAAGAAGTTCTTGAATACCATAACTTCACTTTAGTTAACTACTACAAAGTAGACGCTGTAGATTTCCAAAAAACGTTTGATGATGCAATGGCTGTTGCTGATATCTTAAAAGCAATGGTTGTAGATGTAACTGAGCTTTTAGATCAAACGCGTTTAGCAGGCGAAAACATTTTATTTGAAGGTGCACAAGGTACGTTACTTGATATCGATCACGGTACTTACCCTTATGTAACATCTTCAAATACTACAGCTGGTGGCGTTGCGACTGGTGCAGGTTTTGGTCCATTAAACCTTGATTACGTTTTAGGTATTATTAAAGCGTACACTACACGTGTTGGTTCAGGTCCTTTCCCTACAGAGCTTTACGACGGTCTTGGGAAACAAGATCCAGTTGGTAAGCACTTAGGTGATAAAGGCCATGAGTTTGGCGCTACAACAGGTCGACTTCGTCGTACTGGTTGGTTAGATGCAGTGGCTATGCGCCGTGCGGTTCAAATCAACAGTATTTCAGGTTTTTGTTTAACTAAGCTTGATGTTTTAGACGGCTTAGAAACGCTTAAAATCTGTATTGGTTACAAGCTTGAAGATGGCACAGTTACTAACGTAACACCATTAGCAGCTGAAGGTTACGATAAAGTAACGCCAGTATACGAAGAAATGCCAGGTTGGTCAGAAAACACTGTTGGTGTAACGAGTCTTGACGGTTTACCAAAAGCTGCGATTGACTACATCAAGCGTATTGAAGAAATTACGGGTGTTCCAATTGATATTATTTCTACAGGTCCAGACCGCGTAGAAACTATGGTACTTCGCAACCCGTTTGCGTAATTACCATTAGATTAAAAAAAGCTGCCTAGTGCAGCTTTTTTTGTATCTAAAATTCACCTTGGAACGATCTTTGTATATATTTTAATAAGTTTATTTTTATAAGTGGTGAGCATGCGTTTATTTTACCGTAATTGCGTATTAAGGCTTTCGTTAATTCCGCTGTCTTTATTTATAGCAACCAACAGCTTAGCTACAGAAAGCCCTGCTGCTGTACCGCTGTATACAGAATCTGAGCTAATTGCGTTAATAAATAAAAATACGCATTTAGCGCGGGTAAAGGCAGATGATTGCCAGTTAGTGCAAGATATAGAAGCACGAGCCAATAAAATGGCATTGCCGTCTTATCAATTTTTATACGGCGATATGCTGGCTTATAACGTGTGCGTGGATCGTAATGTAGAGTTAGGTGTGTATTACATGCGAAAAGCGGCTGAACAAGGCTTAGCGGCAGCGCTAGAGCAGTTAGGGCGTTACTACGACACCGGGCGTTTAGTTCAGCAAGATAAAGCAATGGCAATTACGTATTTGCGTGAAGCGTCGTCGCAAGGCAATTTAAAAGCACAACTACGTTTGGTTAAATTATTTAATGATGGCTATGGCAGCCCGCGTGATTTTGAAGATGCATACCGTTGGCTATTTAATTCTATGGTCGCAGATAAAGCGACTCATAAAAAAATTGAGCGAGCGCTGACTAAGTTAGCGCAAAAAATGCCAGATAGTGTGGTTGCGCGAGCTCGCCTTCCTATTTAATGGCTCTTAAAAAACAAAACCCTAACTTTTTAAGTTAGGGTTTTTCAGTTTTTACAGGTAATAAAAGTGTTTAACTTTCTTCTTTAGCCTTTGTTTGCGGGTCTTTTAAGACCGACATTTTAGGCGGCTGTAATGCAACAACACGCTCGCCTTCTTGCGGCGGTTTTTCCATGTTGATTGTAAACGGTCTTAGCTTAATTGGCGTATCGTCGTCGCTGTCTTTATCACCTTTAAGAATAAACAAAGGGATAGCCTCAGGGTTCATTTCTAGGTATTGCTCCCAGCTAAACTCATCCGAGATACGTGTTGAACTAACCTTACCGCCTTTAGCTATGATACTGCTCAAACGTGCGTATGAGCCTTCGTCGCCAAACAATATTTGTCTAGATAAAAACGTTGCACTGTCTTTATTTGCTTTAGCATGCGACGTTGATGAGCGAAGCGAAAATACATTTTTTTCATTAAGTAAATGCGAAAAGTATTGAACGCCTAGCGCATTATGATGACGGTTTGGCGATAGCGCTAAGACACTGCGAATAGTTGTTAGAGGTAAGTAGCGTTCAGCATGCTCTGATTGCGGGTTACCATAATAACAAGCTAAGCCATCCATACGTGCCATTCTGCAGTTTTCCCATGCAGGATCTGAAAGGTGAACCGGAATATTCTGCTCTTGTAAGCCACGTCCAATTGCACGCGATACATGGTTTGCACCAATAATTAATATTGTGTTTGGCGATGGTTGGCGTACACCTAATAGCTTGGCAACAGGGATGGCTGTTAAGCTTTGCAGCACAACCGTAATGATGATCACCGTAAATATAAGTGGCACCATCTTTTCAGCATCAGCAACGCCAGCTTCCATCATACTTAGTGCAAATACCGACCCAACGGCTGCGGCAACTATACCGCGTGGAGCAATCCAGGCAAGTACCAAGCGAGACTTCATTGGTAAGTCAGTACCAAAGGTCGAAATAGCAATACACAGTGGGCGTGCAACAAAAAGCACAATAGCTAAAAATATAAATACATCGCTGTCGAGCATCATCAAATCAGAAAGCTGTAAACGTGCTGCAAGTAAAATAAACAGCGTTGATATTAATATCATCGACAAGTCTTCTTTAAACTCAAGTACAGAATCTATTTCTAAATCGTCTTGGTTCGCAAGCCAAATACCAAATACAGTTACTGCTAATAAGCCTGATTCATGGCTTAAATAGTTTGATACAGAAAAACTAATAAGGACTAGTGCTAAAATTCCAAACTTATGTAATTCAAATGGCAGCCACTCGCGACGCATTAATAGGGTTGTTAGCCAACCTGCAGCAACACCAATACTTAAACCAACACCCAGGGTTTTAACTAAAGCAATAATAGTATGACTAAATACTTCGCCTTGGCCTACAAGCATTACAGCTTCAAATACCAATACAGCAAATAATGCGCCAATTGGGTCTATTACAATACCTTCCCAGCGAAGTATGCGGTCTATGTCTTGTGTTGGACGCATTGAGTTTAATAGCGGTGCTATAACGGTAGGGCCAGTAACAACGAGTACTGCGCCTAGTACCGCAGCAACACGCCAATTGAGCTCAAGCAACCAGTAGGCGCTTAAGCTAATAATAATGCAGGTAGTAAGCATACCGATTGAGCAGAGATTCCTTACAACTTTTCCTATCCCTTTTAATTCTCTGAAATGCAGAGTTAAGGAACCTTCAAATAAAATGATGGCAACGCTTAGTGATACTACCGGAAACAGTAAATCACCTAAAAGTGCATCAGGGTCTAAAACACCACTAAATGGTCCAAGTAAAAGACCAGTAAGCAATAAAAAAAGAATAGCGGGTACTCTAAAAGCCCACGCGACCCATTGGGCAAGCACAGAGCAAAGTGCGATACCGGCTATGTAAATTGCTGACATAGATTAAGAATTCCTTATTTATGACGATATGTTTAGAAAGTATAACTTTTGTTAATTATTAATACAGGGGTATACACCGGAAACTGAAATATTACTAATCAATTTTAGCTGCTTATAAAAGATTAGTAGGCTTAAATTATTTAGCGAGAACTTAGCCAGCTTATTTTAAAGTGTATTAATTGTTTAATTTATTGAATTTTAATAACAATATAAAGGGTATGAGTGTTTCGTATTAACTTAGTTCGAATTCTAACCTTGATTTTAAAGGGGTATTTGGTGTATTATACTTCGTGTTCTAATAATTAGTCATCTAACCAAGTTTATTGAAGATAAAACAGGCTTGTTAATCTTAACGTCATTTTTAATCTTTATAATCATGAGTTAGTAATGTTTCTAGTATTTGAGCATTACAAAATATCATTTGCCGAATTCTTGGTATGGTTTTGCCGAACAAGTTTATTTAATTATTTAAGTAAATAAAGGTTTGAGTTGAACTATTACTTTCAATATTTAGCCCCTCATCGTGGCGGTTAAATCTCGGTCCTTTGGTCTTCACCCTATCTGTTGGTGTATCAGACTTTAGAGGCTCTATGTATGTTGTTAATAAAAAAGCCACACACAGCTTTTTACAGCGATGCATAAACAACACTTTTAAATTTTTTGATTAGTGCTGCTCAATATTATTGGGTTGTTGCTACTTTATACTTAACCTCAAATCTAAACTTCTTGTTTTAGATATGGCTTTTGCGTGTGTGTAAAAAAGTGTTGCCTAAATGACAAGACAAATTCGAAGCTATGTTTTATACCTAGCTACCTAGTTTTAGCTTATCGAGTAAAGATGAGCGCAGATAAAATGGAAAGTTGAGCTCTTATGCAAAAGTTAAATTGGCGACGTATCGTACTTAAAGTAGGTAGTGCTTTAATTGCACCAGATCAAGATGGCTGTCGTTCACGCTACTTACTAACTATCGCACAGTTTATTGTTCGTTGTCGTGCCCGTGGTATTGAAGTTATTTTAGTTTCATCGGGTTCTGTAGCAGCAGGCGCACACTTATTCCCATCGGATAAGCCACGAACTGTTGTTATGAAAAAAGCAATGGCGGCAGCAGGTCAAACTGAAATGATGGCAATGTGGGATCGATTTTTTGATTTCCCTTCAGCGCAATTATTACTAACACATGGTGATTTACGTGACCATGACCGCTATCAGAGTATTCGCGAAACTGTATTTACCTTACTAGAGCACGGTGTATTACCTATTATTAATGAAAATGATGCTGTAACGACCGATGATCTAAAAGTAGGTGACAACGATAATTTATCAGCGATGGTAGCAGCTGCGGCAGATGCAGATGCATTATTAATATTTTCAGATGTTGATGGCTTATACGATAAAAATCCAAATTTACATGATGATGCAGTTCTATTGCCTGAAATAAAATCAATTGATGAATCTATTTATGCTATGGCAGGATGTGCTACAAGTTCAGTAGGCACGGGCGGTATGAAAACCAAAATAGAAGCGGCAGAAAAAGCGACTTCACATGGTATCGCAACGTATATTATAAATGGTTTTAAAGAAGAAACATTTACACAGCTATTAGCAGGTGAGAACCCTGGTAGCATATTTTTACCTTACGAAAAACCAATGCAAGATTCTGTTCATTGGATGACACACACAGCAAACGAGCAAGGCGAAGTTGTTGTTGATGGATCATTCGATGAATCATTAGAAGGTGAAACTGGCTGTATTCGCGGCGATGAAATAATGGAAGTGCACGGCGAGTTTGCCGTTGGTGATACTATTTTAGTTCGTAGTGAAGATGGCACTCGGTTAGCGAAAGCGACCGCAAATTATAGTAGTTGTTTGTTGAACTTTATTGCAGACAACGAACAAAGTGAATTCAGTGAGAAAATGCAGGATTCAATTGGACCTGTAATATCTGAGAAATATATCGCATTATTGGAGAAGTCATGAGCTTAATTACAGACATTTCACGTCAGGCAGCTAAAGCTGCATTAACACTTGCTTTACTCGATACCGAGACAAAAGATCAAGTATTAACAGAGATTGCAGCAGCACTTAGAGCTCAAAAAGCATTTATAATCAAAGAAAACGAAAGTGACCTAAGCGCAGCGCGCGACAATAATTTAGCAGCCTCAATGATCGACCGCTTAACGCTAAACGATGAACGTATTGAAGCTATGGCAGAAGGCATTGAAGTAATCGTAAGCCTAGATGATCCTGTTGGTCAGCTACGTGATATCACAGAGCGTCCAAATGGCATTAAAATTCGTAAAATGCGCGTACCTCTTGGCGTTGTATGTATGATTTACGAAGCACGCCCAAATGTAACAGCAGACGCTGGCGCATTATGTTTTAAATCAGGTAATGGCGTAATTTTACGTGGCGGTAAAGAAGCACTTAAAAGTTCGCAAGCTATCGCAAGTGTAATGCACAGCGTACTTGAAAAGCATAACTTACCAGTATCACTTATTTCAGTAATTCCAGATCCAGATCGTGCACTATTAATGGAATTAATGCAGCAACGTGAAAGCATTGACTTAATAATTCCACGTGGCGGTGAAGGCTTAATTAACTTTGTAACTGAAAACAGTACGATCCCAGTAATTCAGCATTACAAAGGTGTTTGTCATCTATATGTAGATAAAGATGCAGATCTAGAAATTGCGCTTAACTTACTACTTAACGGAAAAACACAACGTACGGGTGTTTGTAATGCACTAGAGGGCTTAGTAGTTCATCAAGATGTTGCAGATGAGTTTTTAAATCTGTGCGCAGTTGTATTACGCCAAGAAGGTGTAAAAATAAATGCCGACAGCCTTGCAGCTAAATACTTCGATAATGCAACTGTTTTAGCCGATAACGAATTTGGTGAAGAATATCTAGACCTAGAAATCGCTATTCGCGTTGTTCCAAGCTTTACAGCAGCGGTTGAACACATTGCGCAGTTTGGATCAAACCACACTGAAGTAATTTGCACTAAAAATGAAGCCGCTGCAGAGTTATTCCAGCGTAGTGTAGATGCTTCTGTAGTGATGGTTAATACATCATCTCGTTTCTCTGATGGCTCACAACTGGGTTTAGGTGCAGAAATTGGTATAGCAACCTCTAAGCTTCATGCGTACGGTCCAATGGGGCTTGAGTCACTGACTACTGAAAAGTATTTAGTTAATGGAGTAGGCCAAGTTCGCGAGTAACCGCAAACTTAGGTTCATAAAAAGCCGAGCATATTCATGCTCGGCTTTTTAGTTTATAAATTACGCTAGGGCTACGTCAGCTTTTTAAGCCAATCGCTTGCAGGTTCAGGTCTATGTAAATAATAGCCTTGAAGAATAACTTCTGGATATTCCTGCAATAAATCAAAGTGGGACTGGTTCTCTACGCCTTCAGCTACAACCTCTAATTCGAATAAGCGACCTAAGCTTACAATCATATCAATAATTAATTTATCGTTATTATCAGTCGGTGCTTCTAAAACAAAAGAACGGTCAATTTTTAGTTCTTGTATTGGTAATTGTTTTAGATAAGTTAAGCTCGAATATCCAGTACCGAAGTCATCAATTGATACTCTTACACCTAACTTTTTAAGAAGGTGAACAGCACTAATTGCTGCTTCCATATGATTAAGTAAAGTACCTTCAATAATCTCAATAGTCAGCTGTTGAGGATTAATGCTATGCAGTTCTATTTGTTGGCTGATGAAGTTTAAAAACCGAGGTTCATGAAAATGTCTGCCACTTATATTAATTGATAGGTTTAACTCAGGGTGAGTTTTACTAAGTTGCGTTAATATTTCAAGTGCATTTGAAGTTACCCAGCAATCTAAGTCATAAATAATATCAGACTCTTCTGCAATCGGTATAAACTCTCCAGGACTAATAAAGCCTTTTTGAGGATGTTCCCACCTTAATAAAACCTCTGCACCTTTAAGCGTTTGATTTCTGTCAAATTGAGATTGCAAATAAAGGGAAAGTTCATTTTGAGTAATTGCTTTACGCAAATCTTGCTCTATTTCAAAACGGCGTTTTGCTTGCTCGCCAAATGAAGTATCAAAAAAGGTAATTCTGTTACCGCCTTTCTCTTTTGCTTTATAGCAAGCAGCCTCACAGTTTCGGATGGTTTCTATAGCGCTTTCCCATTGATCTTCTCGAGGGAAAATATACGTACCAATACTTACAGTTAAACTTACTTCTTGTTCATCAACGAAGAAAGGCTGATTTACGGCAATCAATAACTCTTGAGCTTTTCGCTCTGCAATAGCTTGAGCCCTAACTCGGCCAATACCTTTATCAAGTGTGCACAACGCTGTAAATTCATCACTGCCTAGGCGTGCAATGACATCTTTTTTATCAAGATGAGAATGAATACGTTTGGTAAGCTTTTTAAGTATTTTATCTCCGGCAAGTAAACCCAATCCATCATTAATTGAGCGAAAGCTATCAATATCAATAATATAAATATAAGCGTAACTTTTTTCTGCCGTGCAGATCTGAAGCCGTTGCTCTAATTGTTTTAAAAATCCGTTACGATTAGGTAGGCCGGTAAGTTCATCATGCCATGTTAGGTAATCTATTCGCTCTTGAGTAACCTTTAAACTAGATATATCGCTAAATACACCAATGTAATGAACGTTTGTATCTTGTTCGCTTTTAACCATACTCAGTGTTAGTAACTCGGGATAAAGCTCGCCATTTTTACGTCTTGTGACTAGCTCTCCACTCCAGTAGCCTGCTTTATTTGCATGATTCCATACTTGATCAAAACTAATGCTTGGGTGGTTATTTTGCTTTATATCATGTAATTGCATCTGCAGAGAATCAGCCTCACAATAACCAGTAATACGGCAGAATGAGGGGTTTACAGCAATTATTTTACCATTACTGTCTGTAATAACCACGCCATCTGCTGTACCAGTTAAAGCTTGATAAAATAACTTTTGCTTTGATGAAAGCTGCTTTAACTCTTCTTCACGTTGACTTAATTCTAGTGCTAGAGATTCAATTTCGAGGAGCTTATCGTGCAGGTCAAAGTTTTTTTCTATTAATCTATCAAGCATTCCTTGCGCCGTTATGTGGGTGCGAATACGAGCTCTAACTAATGCCAATTTATAAGGCTTGTGTATGTAATCAATTGCGCCCATAGCAAAGCCTTTTTCTTCCGACTCTTCCTCGGTAAGCGCAGTAACAAATATGACGGGGATCCCTTTAGTATTTTGTTTCGCTTTAAGTATATTGCATACTTCGTAGCCGTCCATGCCGGGCATCATTATGTCTAATAAAATCAAGTCAGGCCGAGTTGACTCAATAAAGATCAAAGCCTGCTCACCACTAGTAGAAATACGTACATCGTAATCAGTTAAAAGTCCTTCTACTAATACGTGTAAATTACTAGGTTCGTCATCAACAATAAGAATTAAAGGTTTATGTTTTTGAGCTGTTATTAATCCTGTATTGTTAGCGAGATAATTTGAATGCACTATGTATCCTTTTTTGCGTTCTTTACAATATTAAATCTAGTTCAGGTTAGTGGTTATGCCTAATTTTTATTATCGTTTCTATACTTATCAATAAGCTCAATTACTAACGCGTAGTTAAAATGTTCAATTGCTTTTTTGAGCTTAAATAGAGAGTGGTCTCTATCATATTGATTCATTTCTAGCTGTCTAACCAAATTGCTAGGTACGGGGCGAGCCGTTAATGCTAATGAGTATATATTATCAATAACCGAGTCTTCGTTTTCTAGTTCATGTAGCTGTATATGTTCTTTTTTAAAGCTGTCAGCTATCAAAAATTGTTTTACAGCAAAAAGTGTAAGTATTAATTGTTCATTAAAATGAGATAAGTTAATACTCTGCTCATCTATTAAGCTTTTCTCAACACTTTGCGTGCTTTGTTGCAGTAGCTCCAAGCCTAATGTGCCGGCCAACCCTTTGAGTGTATGTACTAGTCGAATTAAGCTTTCTAACTCTCCATTTTTGATTAATATATCAGCTTCAATCGAAAAGTCATTGTAATCGTTGACAAACTGAGTAAATAATTTAGCTAGCAATTCGTCATTGTTTTCTAGGTTTTCTTTTGCTAAAGGCAGGTTTATAGTGCTCAGAGATTCGCGACTTTGCAGATACTTTTCTATACTTTCGTAAAGCGCATCAAAAATAATCGGTTTTCCTAAAAAGTCATCCATACCCGCTCTAAACGCTGCTTTTTTATCATTAGGATCTGCGGCTGCCGTAATTGCAATTATGGGAGTTTTGTAGCCTCGCTCTCTTAATATGCTTGTTGCT
Organism: Pseudoalteromonas sp. SWXJ133; assembly: GCF_015864365.1. Classification (NCBI taxonomy): domain Bacteria; kingdom Pseudomonadati; phylum Pseudomonadota; class Gammaproteobacteria; order Alteromonadales; family Pseudoalteromonadaceae; genus Pseudoalteromonas; species Pseudoalteromonas sp. SWXJ133. Next base: position 235,282 of record NZ_JADYXJ010000002.1, on the reverse strand, counting down.
TCTAGTCCGTCCATAACTGGCATTTGAACGTCCATAAAAATAATATCGATGTCATGTTCATCTACTTTTTGTAATGCATCATGCCCATTGTTAGCAATGATCACGGTCATATCTAATCTTGCTAAAAGGGCGGAGGCTATTTCTTGGTTAATTTTATTATCGTCCACAACTAATGCATTAAAACCCGAGAATTTAGGATGAGGCTTTAATTGCTTTTCTTTAAAATTATTTGGTGAAAGTTTTCTTAAAATTTCTACTTCACTATTTTTATTACCAATAATTATAATGTCTATATTTTCATTTTTTTCAATTGGCTCAGGAGACTCTTCATCGGTAATTAATAAAATAAGTGTCAATTTTTCACTAGCGTTTTTATTTTGAGCGTACAGTTGTTGTAAAATAAAGTTATCGTTGAGCTCTTTTTGCTCTATCGACATTATTACAATACTAAATGGGCCACTAGGCTGAGACATTTTTGCAATGGCTCTTAATGGTTCTTGTGTTGTTTCTGTCGTTATATTTATATCACTTAGCAAGTCCATTAATCTTTTAATTTGCTCATTATCGGGGCTAATTAATAAGGCGTGTTTTTTAAGCTTTTGTTGCTCAGATAAAGTAAAGGGTAGAGTAAAGAAAAACTCGCTACCTTGATTAATCGTGCTCCTTACTTGTATATCTCCGCCCAGCAATTTAGTTAATTGTTTGCTTATAGTGAGTCCTAACCCGGTCCCACCATACTTTCTTGTTGTGCTTGAATCACCTTGCGAGAAAGACTGAAATATAATTTTTGATTGCTCTTCAGTCATCCCAATACCCGTGTCTTTTATACTAAAGCGAAGGTTTATTGTTTTTTCGTGTTGAGATGTCGCTTCTATAATTAATGATATTTCACCATGCTCAGTAAACTTAATTGCGTTACCTACACAGTTATTTATTATTTGGCTTAAGTGCATTGGGTCGCCAATAAGTTCAAGTCCTGCATCAACGTGTAAAGTAAAGTTTAATAACAAGCCTTTTTGCTTGGCGTTTGTTGAGAATAAATTTTGAACGTTAGAAACTATAGTATGTAAGGTAAAAGGGATTTGCTCTAACTGGACTTTTTCTGATTCTAGTTTAGAAAAATCCAGAATGTTATTTAAAATCTGTAATAAATTTTGAGCACTTGAAAGAGCTTTATCTGCGTAGTGTTTTTGCCTTGAGGGAAGCTCGCTGCTTTGTAAAAGTTGCAACATACCTAATATGCCATTCATTGGGGTGCGAAGTTCATGACTCATATTGGCTACAAAATCTATTTTTGTTTTATTGGCTTTATCAGTTTGCTCTATAGCACTTGTCAGGTCGGCATTCATTGCCTCCATTTGGGAATTTAATACGCGGGTTTCGTTGAGTAGCTCTTTGGTTTGCTTATTTTTTAAATATAAAGCATTAGCTGCTTTTATTACCGACGCTATTTCAGTTTGATTTTGGCTGTTATTTGAAATAGTTACTGGCTTTTCGCTATTCATATCTTTAAGTAATAAAGTGAGCTGAGTAATTGGTTTTATAACCGATCTAAAAATAAAATAGCTTAAAAATAAAATGATTAACATAATTAAAACGGCAAATATATTTGCCTGTTCTGTATTTTTTGTTAAGTGGTTACTTAGTAGTTTTTCTGTTTTGGTTAGTTTATTTTTTTCTATATTTTTAATTTCATTAGTTAAATACAGCAATTCGTTTTCTATGCCTGTAAGCACTACATTTACAGAAAAAGTGTAGCTACGGGTGAGTAATACAAGTTGGTTATAAGCCTGTTTTAAGCGTGTTGTTTTATTGGAGAGGGATTCATTTATTACAGAGGTGCTCGTTAGTTTTTTATGTAAGTGATTTAGGTTTAGTTTTACATTTTGTGCTTCATCAAAATTAGGTTTATAGAGGTAGCTTATAATTGCGTGTTTTAAATTACTTATTGTGAGTAAAGCATCGTTTAAAATAACTTTATTACTATCGCTTGAAGACCCTTCTAAATTACTAATTGTTACTTGTAAGTCATCTATAGGCTTTTTGAACTGAGTAGTGTAAAGGAGTTCGCGTTTTTGTCTGTTTACGACAACTTGGCCAAATGCAGCTTGGTAATTATTTAAATACTCGCCAAGACGTACTAATGAGTTATTGTACTGTGCTGTGTGGTTTAAATCGTTTTCTTTTAGTTGATTAAGGTTTAGATTTGCCTTATTTAAATAAAAATTAAATTTGGTAATGGTATTTTCATTTGCATGGTCAATAAATGAAATTGCATGCCATTGCAAAGAGATAATATCGTTTTCTAAGAGGTTCACAACTTCACTTTGAATAAGCGCGTTATGCTGCGACTTTTGTAAGTTAAGTAAGAACTTTTGCGAATAGTTAAACAAATAGCTTTGCAAAAGAAGTAATCCAATCAGCGGACACAAAGCTAAAATTATTTTTGATTTTATTGAACGTATTATCATTATCGGCTAATCAACTCATACCATTTTTGCAGACTGTAGTCATAGGTTGGCATAACTGTGTTCCATACTGCTACATTGCTAAAGCGTTTATGGTAACTACCGCCGTTACGTTGCTCACCTGCTTTTACTGCTACGTCACCATTTGTATTTAATAAATCTATGCTTGTTGCTTTTCCACCGTACCAGTAATCCCACTCAGCTGGAGATAGGAGGAGTTTAGATCGTTGTGGGTTACTAATGTAATAACCTTGGCGAGCAATAAATGCACCAGGCCAGCCTGAAAGCCACCAATTCATATAATCGTAAGCTGCATCTTTTACGCTACTTTGTGTTTGTGACGATAAACACATAACACCATGCCAGCCTCGGTAGCCTTCTTTTGGCGCAGCAAAACGAACATTAATATTTTGGCTGTTTAACGCAGAGACGGCAGGCGAAAACATACTTTCTATATGGGCTCGCTTACTTTTCATAAATTCAATCGACTCAGGAACCGAGTTCCAATAGCCACTAAAGTGACCTTGGCGTTTAAAGTCGAGTAATATACTAAACAATCTATCAAGTTCTGGGCGAGTCATCGCACCTATATTTTTAAATTTTATAAGCCCTTTACTTTGCGCTGCTAGGGCTAGGTCAAATAGTCCAATGGTAGGCGCATTTACGATAGCTACTTTACCTCTGTTCTCGTCATCAAGCAGCCAACTCCAGCTTTCGGTTTCGTATGCTATAACGGGCTTAATAAAATCGGTGTTGTAACCAAAAGAGTCAACATTATGCACATAAGGTAAAAAGCTAATATGATCGCTTTCTTGTGCGCTTAATGTGCCATCGGGTTGAACATTTAATAATTTATAGGGAGCATCACCTGCACCAATACTTGCAGTTTCGGTTAATTTTCCCGTTTTAGTAAGTGGATTTATCTCGTTAAAGTAGGTGAGTCGTTTTTTTTCTATTGGCTGTATAGAACCTGCATCCCAAAGCACATTAATGCTGTTTGACCATTGTTCGTATAAATCAAAGGAGCTAGGGTCCATTGATGCCTTTTGCAAAACGGCAGCGCTGCCTGCGGGAGTAAATTCTATATTAATACCCAAGTCACTCATCGCTTGTTTGCGGATAGCCTCTTGGAGTGTTACATGCGTACCAAGCACTCTTAATGTGACTTTTTTTCGGGCAAAAACATAAGGCGCATGTGTTATTGCACCAGCTGTTAAACCTATAGCAGCTAGCTTTTTTAGCGTTGAACGCTTAGGGTTGTCCATGTTAAGCCTAAAGTACTAATGTGTGACATTATGTATAGCTAAGAACTTGTAAAGACACAAGTTGAATGGATAAATTTAAAATTATATAGAATGAGAAATTAAAATAGTAGGGTATCAAAAAATAATAAAACAATGGAAAAATAGAAAAGTAGAGCGAATTTGAAAAGGAGTAGGAAAGTGGTGGAGCTAAGCAGGATCGAACTGCTGACCTCCTGCGTGCAAGGCAGGCGCTCTCCCAGCTGAGCTATAGCCCCACATTCCTAAGTTACATATAATGTAACTGCTTGACTGCTGAGTTCCAAGCGGGACGAACTTTAAGTTTTTTTATAAAATTGGTCAAGTATTTTTTCGTAAATTTTCACTGTTTACGTCAATTTTTGTTAGACTCGGCTTAATTCAAAACTAAAACGATAAAAAACAATGAAAAAATGTGTTCTAGCGCTTATGGTTTTACTCGCTGGCTGTGCCTCAAATGATGAGCCGCCTTTTGAAATAAATAATAAACAGTTTCACGAAAAGCAAGATGAGCAAGGCAATAAGCTTTTTGCTTATGTTGTTTCGGTAAAAGCTAAGCATCGTGAAAACTTTAACCTAGACCGTGGTCCTAACAATAGACCAAGCCGTGGTGAGGTTAAGCAGTATATAGAGAAAGAGCATTTTGAAGAGTCGAGCATTCTAAAGTTACAGCTAGAAGACCAAGCAGTTGAATTATTAAATCAAGAGCTAAAAGAGCGTAAATACTGCGATAACAAACATGAAGTTAATGATGTTTTATGGCGAGATTTGAGTGTACAGCTAAGAGGGCGTTGTTTGTAATATGTTGCCTGATAAAACTAAGTTAGCAGAGCTTTTAGCGGACCTAAATATTACTTACGATGCAATAGAACATCCGCCGCTACATACTAGCTTAGCGGCTGATGAGTTTATGATTGAGCGCCCAGGTACTCGTCTTAAAAACCTATTTTTACGCGATAACGAAGGCAAGCGACACTTTTTAGTTATTACAGCGCACAATAAGCAACTCGACTTAAAGGCACTATCAAAGCAACAAGGGCTTTCACGCTTAGGGTTTGCATCGAGTGAGCGGCTAGCTAAATATTTAAAAGTGGCTCCTGGGTGTGTATCTATGTTGGCTCTTTTAAATGATAAGCAAAACGAAGTGAGCTTATGGGTTGACCAAGATATTTGGCACGGTGATTTGTTTCATTGTCATCCGTTTGAAAACACCCAAACATGGTTGCTTAGTAAAGCTGATTTAGAAACATTTTTTAATTACACAAAGCATCAACCGCGCGTTGTATTTTTACCCTCAAAATAAGCCCACATAATTAACGATAAACCACATAAGCAAACTGCAAGCAGCGTAAACATAAACGCTGTTTGCCCATGATGTTGGTATACCACACCGGGTAATAACGACCCCAATGCACCGCCACTGTAATAAAACGATACATATCCGCCATTAGTTACACTTGGCGGGGCTTTACTTATTTTATTAACGAGCGGTGCGGCAGTTGAATGAATCACAAACATAGCACCACAAAACAAAGTAAATGCGATTAAAAATAAGCTAAGCTGGTGGCTCATTAATAAAATAATACTCACACTATAAAAACTAAATACCGCAGTTAATAAATGCCAAGGCGAAGGGACTTTTTTAAGCAACCAAGGTGCAGCAATAGAGGCGAGGGCACCAACTAAATAACCACTGTAAACTAAACCTATGTCACGAGTATTGGTAATTAAAAACGTGTTTTGTAATATAAACGGTAAGTAATTAAGTAATGCAGCAAAACAAAAAAACATACAAAAAACGGCACCGTACACTTTAAGGATAGCGCCTTCTTTAAGTTGTTTAATGTAATCCAGAGGGGAGAGCTGCGACGGTGTAGCTGGGTTTGTAAAGCGAGAATGCTTAATTGTCAAAGCTAAGCAAATAAGCATAAAAGCAATTACGTAATAAAAGCTCTGCCAATTCCATAAGTCGCTAAACAAAGCTGCGAGCACACGTCCAAAGTAACCACCAACTATACTGCTACCAATATATAGGGTCATATTTTTTTGAAGTGTATCAGCGCTATAGCTCATACCTATATAGCTAGTCATTGCTGTTAAAGCTGCAGGGAGCGTTAAACCTTGTAAAAATCTGACTAATAATAAAAGCTCAAAGCTAGGTACATAAATAAAAAGTAAGCAGCTAAGGCCTAAAAGCACCATTGCAATACGTAATATAAGTAGTGGATTTATTGTTGCTAAAAATAAACCATAAACGAGCGGAGCAATGGCTAAGGGCAGCATAGTTGCAGTCATTAAGCTGCCAGCTACCGCAGGTGCTACATTAAATTCGCTCGCAAAAAGGCTAAGTAGGGGTTGCGGTGCATAAAGCACAAAAAATATAAATACCGAGCAAACGAGTAGATGAGGTAAACGCATTATATGGCTTGTGCATTTGCTGATTGGTTGCGTGGTATTGTATTAAAAATTGCTTTTAATTCATAATTAAAACCATAGTCATTGCGCTATATCATGGTTTGTTTTAACTAGTTTGCTAGATTAATGTCGATAGCGCTGTTATTTGAACTCGTTGGTGATTAAAATAGCGATAATATTAGTTTTTAGTGGAACAAAGCCATGGGTTCATTACAAGACCAATTGCTTCAAGCAGGATTAACAACATCGCATAATGCTAAAGTTGCTAAATCAGAAAAGCGTAAGCAACAAAAAAAGCAAAAGAAAGGGGCTACTAGCAACCCAAGTGATCTGCAAAAGCATATTCAACAAACCAAGCTAGAACAGCAAAAAAAAGCTGAAGAGCTTAACCAAACACGCCAAGTGAGCTTAAAGCAGCGTGAACAAGAAGCGCGTGTTAAACAAATTTTAGAGCACCACAACCAAGACGCTATTCGTGGTGAGCGCACATTTAATTTTACTTATCAAAACAAAGTAAAAAATATCGACGTGAACGAGAAAACGCAAAAAGCGTTATCGGGCGGTCGTTTAGCTATTTGTGTACTAGAAGGGCAATTTTACGTATTAGACGACGAACCAGCACGCAAAGTGGCTGAAGTTGACGAAAAGTATATTGTTTTTCATGTAGAGCCAGAAAACAAACCAAAAGATGAAGATGACCCGTACGCAGACTTTGAAGTACCAGATGATATAGTGTGGTAATAGTCTATTAAGGGTAAGCTCATTTTTATTTGCTAAAGTATATAAAAGTGAGACAGAAACGAGTTAGCGGTTTTTGGTTAAGTTGATCGTCTAGCGTCGTTTCGTACGTATGCTTTTTATTTGATTGTTTACTACAATCAATAGAACAGTTTTTCTAACCGTCAAAAAAGAAGAGTAAATACAATGAGCAAGATGAAAACACTACTATTAGGCGCGGGTATTACTTTAGCCGCAAGCTTCTCGTTTAATGCAGCAGCTGCCGATGGCGCTGCACTTTATACCGCTAAAAATTGTCAAACTTGTCATGGCGCTGAAGGTAAAGCACCAATTATGGGTATGTACCCTAAACTAAACGGTCAAAACAAAGACTATTTAGTAGCGCAAATGAAAGATATTAAGTCAGGTGCACGTAATAACGGTATGACCATGGCTATGAAAGCAATGGTTGCAACGGTAACTGATGAAGAGTTTGAAGCAATTGCAGATTACCTAGCTAACGTAAAATAATTTACGCAGTTATACCATTTTAATGCAATTGGTATTTTAGTTTTATAAACAGCCACACAATAGTGTGGCTGTTTTGTTTGGTGTTTGCTATAAAATAGAGACTGCTTTAGACTTCTAAACATCTGTTCGTACAGGTTAATAATGTACGTTTTTAAAAGGCTTATTATGTTTGATTTACCCCAACTCGATTTAAAAAATAAAGTATCGGCACAAGAGTGGCAACTGCGTATTGATTTAGCCGCGTGTTATAGACTGGTAGAGCACTTTCGTTGGGGGGATTTAATCTATACGCATTTATCAGCACGTTTGCCTGGCACCGATCATTACTTAGTGAATGCCTTTGGTTTAACCTTTGATGAAGTAACTGCGTCTAATTTAGTAAAGGTCGACTTAGACGGTAACATTATTGACGATACGCCATTTAGTATTAATCCTGCTGGCTTTACTATTCACAGTGCGATTCATGAGGTACGCGAAGACGCTCATTGTGTTATTCACCTTCATACCAAAGAAACAATCGCTGTCGCTACACAAAAAAATGGTTTATTACCGCTTAGCCAGTATTCAATGTTTTCACTGCCATCGCTTTCTTATCATGGCTACGAAGGGCTTGCAGTAAACGACGACGAGCGAAAAGTGCTGCAAGATGATTTAGGCAACACTAACCATATGTTACTGGTAAACCATGGGGGCTTAACAGTAGGCCCAACGGTAGGTGATGCGTTTATGCGCTTTTATGATTTACAGCGAGCGTGTGAAATTCAATTAGCGCTACAATCAAGCTCGCAAGAGGTGATTGAAGTACCGCAACCTATAATCGACAATATTTATAATCAAGCAAACGTAGTACACAGTGGTAGCACTGGCGGGCAACTTGCGTGGCCTGCTATGTTACGTAAAGCGTATCGACTTGACCCTAGTTTTGCAAAATAACCCATAGCGGTTAATAAGGAATTTTAATGAAAGTAAATCGCGTTGAAGTATTTGATATTCACTGTCCTGATAGACCTTCGTGGACACCTGTGTTTGTACGTATTCATACTGACGAAGGTATTAGTGGTGTTGGTGAAGCGGGCCTTGCATACGATTTAGGTCACAGTGCTGCAGCGGCTATGATTAAGGAAATGGCCGACGCCTTTTTAATCGGCCACGACCCGTTTCAAACAGAAAAACTATGGTCTCGTATGTTACGTGAGAGCTTTTGGGGCTTAGGTGGCGGACCTGTTGTATATGCTGCAATGAGCGCAATTGATACCGCGCTTTGGGATATTAAAGGTAAAGCGCTTGGTTTACCTGTATATCAATTATTAGGTGGTAAAGTTAACGACAAACTACGTACATACGCATCGCAATTACAGTTTGATTGGGATAGCGAATTTAAAGCGCTGGTACAGCCGCAAGAATACGCAGAAGCTGCTTTAAAAGCGATAGCTGAAGGTTACGATGCAGTAAAAGTAGATCCAATTCAGTACGATAAAGACGGTAATACTTATTACGACCGTACAAAAATAATTTCACGCACTGAAATGAAGCTATACCGTGCACGCATGCAAGCTATTCGCGAAGCGGTAGGCGACGAAGTAGATATTATTTTTGAATGCCACAGCTTACCGGGTGTTACAACAGCCATTCAGCTAGGTGAAATTGCAAAAGAGTTTGACTGTATGTATTTTGAAGAGCCAGTTAACTATTTAAACCATTCATTACACGCAAAAGTAGCTGATAAAGTGTCAGTGCCTATTGCTGGTGGTGAACGTTTGTATAATCGCTGGGGTGTACGTCCGTATTTAGAAGATCAAAGTATTGATGTACTACAGCCAGATATTGGTTTGTGTGGTGGTTTTACCGAAACCAAAAAAGTATGTGATTACGCTGATATTTTTGATGTGCGTATTCAAGCTCACGTATGTGGCGGGCCTGTTGCAACAGCAGCATCACTGCACTTAGAAACGGCTATCCCTAACTTTTTGATTCATGAGCACCATACTTATGCGATTAAAAAGTGGAACCGCGAGTTATGTTTACAAGACCCACAACCTAAAAATGGTTTCTTTGAAGTGTCAGAAGAGCCTGGGTTGGGTATTGAATTAAACGATGAGATTGTTATGCGCTCTCAACGCGTAGAAATAAAATAATGGCCTTTTAACCTAACTTTAGGTCATACATTAAAAAGCCGGTAAGTGATTAGTCACTTACCGGCTTTTACTTGTTTTGGCGGAGGTAAAGCTTGTTATAACTCGTTGATTTTACATTCCACGTCTTTAAGTTCAATAGTTGCTTTACTATCAAGGTGGCGTATATAGCACTGATTACCTTTAATCATCAATTCAAATTGATCGGGTGTATTGCGACTTTGCGTGTCGATAATATTATTACCATCCACATTGCTAAGGGTTACTGTACTGCTGGTTGTAAATACATAATCAGCTAATTGAGTCTCTTGCATATGTACAAGTGTTTTAATCGCTTTGCTAACAGCTGCTTTATTTGGCTTTGCTAGTAGAGCATGTTGCAGCTTAGGTGTCGGGTCTGGATTTTGAGATATGCAGCCATTGAGAAGAAGCGCTGAAAATACAACGATTAGTAAAAGGTACATTTTCATAAATTGGCCGTATTATCATAAAAAGAGAGTTTAATATAACTAGTTTTACTTACACTTGGTAGTAGTGCTTAGCGTTTGCATAGCTAAGGTCATGCCATGTCTTATCGTTTGAGCATAACGCCTTATGGCAGTGCCATAAGTTGTTGTAGCTTGTATTTATTTGGCACACAGGGAAGTTGCTAGCAAACATAATACGTTGCTGGCCAAAGTGATTAAAAAGAAAATTAAAACACGCTGCTTGTTGCTCGCTGGTGAGTTGTAGTAATTCAAAACCAGAGAATTTAATTGCTATGTTGTTATGTTGAGCAAGTAACTCAACACCTTGTCGCCAATCATTTAAATTACTCGGCAACCCTGCATGATTAATTATAATTTGAAGTTGCGGTAGCTGCTTAGCGTAGTAAGCTATTTGTTTGGTTATTTCGCTATTTTCAATATCAAACTGAGCTTCAAAATGCAGTCGGGTATCTGATAACGTTGTTAGGTTTTTAAAGCTATTAGCATCTAATAAACGCTTTGCGTCAGTACCTTCGGTTATATCTCTAATGCCACACAAACTCAGATGAGCTAAAGCTTCTAACGAGTTTATAAACTCATCAGCCGATGAGTCAATTTGGTTGTAGCTAATGGCTTTAAATGGAATACCTTTTAAATGCGAGTCTAGCCAGTTTAGCTCGTTAATAGGGGAGGTGTTATCGAATCCGGCTTCTATATGAACAAGCCCTACTAGCTCAAAGTCAGTACTTTTAACAAGTTGCTGTGCACTTACTGGCTGTTTAATTTTTTCTAAATTTGGCCATGCTGGTGGATAAGCGCCTTGTAGCCATGAGTATTGACCCTCTACTAAATTAAAAAAGTGTACGTGTGGGTCAATAATTTTTAGGCTCATTGCAGATTACTCATTGGGCAGTGTAGCCACCGTCAATGCTTTGCAGGCTGCCAGTAATAAAGCTGGCATCGTCGCTTGCTAAAAAGCTCACAAGAGCCGCAACTTCGTCGGCTTGACCTAATCGGTTAAGCGGTTGCAGACTTGCTTCCTCGGCAACTATTTCAGCTTTGTTTGCGCCACTTTTTGCACAGTACGCATCTATTGCGTTATGAAAAAGCGGGGTTTCTATTGTGCCAGGGCATACCGCATTTGCTCTAATATTAAAACTCGCGTAATCAAGCGCTGTTGTTTTAGCCATTGAGGCAAGGGCATGTTTTGTTAGGTTATACGCAAAAGAGTTTTGCTTCCCTATAATTGCCTGATCGGAAGCGATTAATATAATAGCGCCGCCATTTTGCGCTTTCATGCTTGGCAATACGCTTTGTATTGCGGCATAAGCGCCTTTAACATTAAGCGCAAAAAGTGCATCGAGAGTTTGCTCGTCGGTGCTTTCTATATTTGCGCTTAAGTGTTTTCCAGCATTAGAAACAAGTACATCAATACGTTTGCTTTGTTCACAGATAGTGTTGATACAGCTTTGTACCGCCGATACATCACTTACATCACACTGATGAAATATACCTATTTCGCTCAGCTCTATATCAAGGTTATGTACTTCATAGCCATTGTTTAGCAAACGCTTTACTACGGCTAAGCCAATACCTTTTGTACCACCTGTAACAACTGCAACTTTAGACATACTTACTTCCTTTATTGCTAACTAGTGAGAGTGACCACAGCCGCCTTCAGCGTGCACGTGTCCGTGAGAAACTTCTTCACTTGTTGCTTCACGTACCGATATAACTTCAACGTCAAACGCTAGCGTTTTACCAGCAAATGGGTGGTTTAAATCACAATCTGCGTTAAAACGACCAACTTTAACAATAGTAACCTGATGACGACCTTGGTTAGAGCTAACCATTGCTGTCATACCAGGTTTCCATACTTTAACGTCGCCTTGTAGGTGCTTTAACGGAATACGCTGAATTAAGTCATCAACACGCTCGCCGTATGATTCACTTGGCTCTAGAGTTACACTAAATTTTTCGCCAGCTTCTTTGCCTTCAAGTGCTTTTTCTAAACCAGGAAGCATGCCTTCGCTGCCATGAATGTAAGTAAGTGGCGCTTCGTTTTTGCTACTTTCAATTTGCTCGCCCGCTTCGCTAAGGGTGTAATGAAATTCAACTGCTGAATTTTTGCTAATTTGCATGCTTGTCTCTTCAAATAATAACTATGTTAGGGCGCAATTTTACGCGAAATATACTTGTTTATAAACTTAACGTGGCTGATTTAGTGTTTTTTGTAAATTTAGCAGAAAATCTTTTTTTGTTGGGGCTGCTTTTTGCTTCTCAGCCTGTGGTATAAACAGCACTAATTGAGTGCCTGGCTTTAAAATACTTGATGCAGAGAGTTTGTTCCATTTTGCCAAGTCGCTATGAGGTACATCGTAAAGCTGACTTATACTCCAAAGGCTATCGCCCGACTTAACTTCGTAATCTATTTCAATGGTGGGAATCGCAATCTCTTGGTGTTCTAAATAAGGGCTAATTTTGTAATCAACTGTTAATGTGCTTGGCAGGGTTTTAGGTTGTCCAACTAATAACTTTTCTCCAACGCCTATTAAATTATTATTTTTGTTATTAAGTTGTTTTAAAGCTTTTACCGACATACTAAAACGTCTAGCAATACCGTAAAGCGTGTCGTTTTGTTTAACGATGTACTCTCCAGCAAAGTTTGATTTAAAAAACTGACTTTTTAATAAGGCCTCTTGCCCTATAGGCAGCAGTAAAGTATGCGGCCCGTTAGGTGAGCTTTGATTTTTTAAATATCCCTGATTAATCGCGTGTAACTGCTTTGAACCTATACCAGAGAGCTTAGCTATAACCGAAAAGTCGAACTGCTGGCCTATATTCATCTGTGTTGTAAATGGCTTATATGCAAGCTTTGGGCGTTTAATGCCCTTTTGTGGATGCTTAACTAAATAGCTTAAAGCGAGTAACTTGGGTACGTAGTCGGCGGTTTCTTTTGGCAGGCTAAGCGACCAGTAATCGGTGCTTTTACCGCGTTTTTTGTTTTTTTCGATTGCGCGTTTAACGCGGCCCTCACCGCTGTTATAAGCGGCCAAAGCATGTAGCCAATTACCATCAAAGCGTTTATGTAAGTAGCTTAAGTAATCAAGTGCTGCATCGGTTGAAGCAAGTACGTCTTGGCGACCGTCGTACCATTGGTCTGACTTAACTCCAAAGTGATGCGCTGTTGCGCCAACTAACTGCCAAACACCAACAGCTTGCTGTGATGAGGCTATCGTTGGTCTAAAATCGCTTTCTACAAATGGTAGTAATGCGAGCTCCATAGGTAATTGCTTTTGCTCAATTTTTTTTACGATGTGATACAGGTAAGGCGCTGCGCGCTTACTCACAGTTTGTAAGTAGTTAGGTTGCTTTGCATACCAGCTGATACGCTTTTTTAAAGCGCGATTTTGATAAACCGTAAAGTATAGATTGTTGGCTATATGCACCCACAGATCGGTGGTTTTTGGTGGGCGCTTTTTTACGATTGTTTTTTTGAATTGAAGTGGCGTAACGTGCTCATTAACTTGGGGCGTTTGAGCTACTTCATCATCAATATCATAAGTATAGTCAGGCTCAAAATGAGTAAATATTTGTGGAGCTTCTTGTGGTTCTTGCTCCGTTGATTGACAACCAAATAACAAAATACCCAAACAACATAAAACCAAACTGCGCATAGTGATCACTTTTGTAAATTCCTTTTATTATTTTAACACAATCCGTTGTGTTGAGTTATTCTGCGTTTTTTGCGCGATTTAGACCAGCTTGTAAAAAGAAGTTGCTCGATTTTATATTAAGCGCTTCCTGTTTATAAGGCTCAATAACTGATTCAGGAAACGCCAGCATTAACTGCTCAATACTTTGATTTTTATTGTTTTTAACGTGCTCTGTTATGGCTGTTAAAAATGATAGTGGCTGTTTCAGCTGCTCTTTTGTTAATGTGCCGCCGTGCCCAGGTAAAATAATAGTGAGCTTTTCGTCGTTAATATATTGCTTAAGCAACGTTTGCCAACTTTTAAGTTCACCGTGTCCAGGGTAAGGAAGCCAGTCAACGATATCGCCACCAATAAGCACACTGCCATTATTAGCGGTAATAGTTAAATCGCCGTTAGTGTGGGCTTGATGCGGCTCAATGGTTACCTCAAAACCACCAAGGTCGATGGTTTTATGATTATCGATTATTATTTCGGGTTTGCTAAGCTGATACTCCTGCCAGCGAAAAAGTCGTTTTTTTGCAAGCTCTAACTTATTTCGCCATTTAGCTTGCTCTTCTTTGGGCACATTCGCTAATCGTTGGTAGCTCAGCTCAATGCTCTTTTCATAGGTGTCTAGTTTGTCGGTATATGCTGTTTGATAAAGGTTAAAATTTTTATTTACCTGCTGGTGAACAATGAGCTTGGCATCAGGATAAAAATTTTGCATAACCGCCATACCTAGCAAGTGATCGTCATGGTGGTGGGTAGCCATTAAATAGCATAAAGGTGTTTTAAGGCGTTTCTTTAAATCTTCAGCAAGTTGTTCAACTGCGGCAAAATTGGCGCTCGTATCAACAAGTAGGGCACATTTTTCGCCTTCAATTAATACTTGGTTAGAGTCGTAAAAGCGAAGCTTGTCTTGTTGCTTCAAAAACTGAATATGAGGGTTTATTGTATTCCAAGTGACGGCAGCATAGGTGCTAGGTACTATTGATAATAAAGTGCATACTAATAGTAAGTACTTACATGAAGTGGCTATGTTTGAAAGTTTTAACTTCATTTATTATCTCTACGCTAATATTAAATTACTTTAATAATAAATAAAAAGCGCAGAATGCGCTTTTTATTTTTGGTGTTTGGGGTCATTTGTCAAATGCAGACTGAGTTTATCAATCATTTGGTCTTGATGCTGTTGTTCAACAGTAGCCTGTGTTTTTGCTTCTAGCAATTCATGGCTCAAGTTTAATGCTGCCATTAATAGGGCTTTCTGATCGCTTCTAACAGTTGAGCGCTGTTTCATTTTCTCAACTAAGTCATTTAGATTTTTAGCTGCTGCTATTAATGCATCTTCCTGCCCTTCGGGGCAAGCAAATTGCTGCTCTTTACCTAGCAACTCAACAGTGACCCGCTGGTTTTGCAGCTCAGACATTAGCTAGCCTGTTGTGCGCTTTGTAACTTATCAAGAAGACCAGATAAAGTAGTGCTGGTATCTTTCTGTTTTTCTTCATTTTCTAGTGCTTCAAGCTGAAGTAATTCGTTGTCGTCGCTTAGTTTGGTATTCTGTTCTTTTAAAGTAACAACATCTGTTTGTAATTGGTTATTACGTTCGATTAAAGAATCGATCAGTTGTTCGAGTTGTTGAAGAGTAGTGTTATTCATAAAGACGCTCATATAACTGTAATTAATGTCATGCAAATGTAAAGCAAAGTGTGTTGATTTGCCAGCATTTACGGTGGTTTTAGCTGATTTTTCTTTTGCGTTAAGGGATAATTCAGCAGATGTGCTTTTTTGTTCAGAAATGGTTCACTTAAACACTCTCTTATCTTGGTGTAAGTTGCCAAAGCCTAGTGCTTATGGTTCACTTACGATATTAAATTGCGTATGGCGAAAATAAATAATGCTTAGTTACAGACACTCATTTCATGCGGGTAATCCTGCCGATGTACTTAAACACTTAGTACTGGCACAAGTGCTAAATTATCAAACAATTAAAGATAAACCGCTTGATTATATAGACACACATTCAGGTGCTGGCTTTTTTGAACTTGCAGCTGCCGATGCGCAAAAAACGCAAGAGTATCAAGATGGTATTGAAAAACTTTGGCATCATAAAAGTGAGCATGCTGAGCTTAATGAATACATTGAATTAATTAAGTCATTTAACGACACTGACGAACTTGCGTTTTATCCAGGTTCACCAAAAATTGCAGAGCACTACTTACGCCGCCAAGATAAGGGTTGGTTTTTTGAACTGCACCCGCGCGATTTATTATTACTTGAAGAAAACATGCAAGGTAAGCGATCTATTCGTGTACGTGGAGAGGATGGTTTTGCAGGTTTAGTTGGTTTATTACCACCAGCATCTCGCAGAGCGTGTGTGTTAATTGATCCTCCATACGAAATTAAAGATGACTACGAAACGGTTGTAAAAACCTTAGTTAAAGCTCATCAGCGTTTTGCTACAGGTACTTACATGATTTGGTATCCGGTTGTAGATAGAGAACGCATTGATAATATGGAGCAGGGCTTAATTAATTCAGGAATGCGCAACATTCAGTTATTTGAATTAGGCACTGAAGCGGATACTGACGTACACGGTATGACAGCATCGGGCATGATTGTAATTAATCCTCCATGGAAGCTAAAGCAAACAATGGATGCGATAATGCCTGAACTTGTTAGTTTGTTAAGTGAGCCAAGTGGTTTTTACCGAAGTGAACAACTCGTTGATGAGTAACTTTAAATAGCGCTTATAACGAATAATAAAATGCCCAGCTTTGCTGGGCATTTTATTTAAAATTAATACGAATGTGTTAGGTAATATATATAAGGGAGCTAAATATTAATTAAAATAAACCGCACTAAAAGTAGCAAGCGTATTACCGCGACTGTTTTTAAGTTTTAGTGATTCACCTGTTATTTCCCACTTTGAAGTTTTGCTAAGTACGTCAGACATAGCCGCTTCTTGGCTCATATTATCCGAGCACATCTTTTTTGTACTTGCTAGCTGACTAAGTGTAATTGTTTGCTGCTCGGTACTATAGCTTCCGCTAAAATTATTACAGCCTAAAAAGCCATTAACGCGGTGGTCTTTATTGAACTGAATGAATGGTTCTTTAGTTGTAACATTCACAGTTTGAGCATTTATTGTTATTGCTTTCCAGTAAGTATTTGTGAGTGTTACATCGGGTTTTTGAGTCGACACTTTTGAAAGCTCAATTTTATAGGGGGTAGTTAACTGTGATTCTGCAAACGGGTCATGATTTGTTGTACTTGTGTAAAGCACTTTGTCTTTATTTATAATTCTGGCGCTTAGGCTATAGCGATGTTTATCGCTAATTTTGCTGGCATCATAAATTAGCTCAACGGTAAATGGCGGGGCTTGGGTTACATCAATCACTTCTTGTGTGATTATATCGGCTTTTACATCCATTTTAGATACATTGGAAAGCGTAACTATTAATTGCGAGCCAGGGCGAAGCATACTGCGATCTTTGTAGCTAGCTTGGATAGTTAGGCTGGTTATTGCTTCTGCAATTTCTGTGTTTTCAGTCGATTTAGTTTGCTCACCGCAGCCAGTTACTGCAAAAGCGCTAAGCGCCAATAAGCCAATCCCTGCAACTGCCTTTTTACGCGAAGATACTGCTTGATGCTTTTCCATGTTGGTTATCCTTACTCAATATTATGTCCTTAGTGTATTACCTAGTTACTTAATCATTCCTTAACTTATTTTAAACATAAAAAAAGGCGCATTAGCGCCTTTAATAATTAA
The DNA here is from genome assembly GCF_015864365.1 of Pseudoalteromonas sp. SWXJ133. Taxonomy (NCBI): domain Bacteria; kingdom Pseudomonadati; phylum Pseudomonadota; class Gammaproteobacteria; order Alteromonadales; family Pseudoalteromonadaceae; genus Pseudoalteromonas; species Pseudoalteromonas sp. SWXJ133. The sequence continues at coordinate 217,805 of NZ_JADYXJ010000002.1, read as the reverse complement.
AAACAAACGATTATTTTTTAACAAACTTAGTTAAAATAACAATGCGCTGGCCGTCAACTCGCCCTTCAATATGTTCAGGGTTGCTGGTTAGGCCAATATTACGAACAGCTGTTCCACGTTTAGCGGTAAGGCTACTGCCTTTAACGTCTAAGTCTTTAATTAGGGTAACAGTATCGCCTGCTTGAAGTACTACACCGTTGCTATCTACATGCTTTAAATCGTCATCTTCAGCAAGTGATTTTTTAGCCCAGGTTAGCGTGTCTTCTTCAAGGTAAATCATGTCTAGCGCATCTTGTGCCCAGCCATTATCAGGCGCTAAACGCGAAAGCATTCTGTAAGCTACAACTTGTACTGCAGGAGTTTGGCTCCACATGCTATCGTTTAAACAGTGCCAATGTGTAGGCGTTATTTCGCTGTTATTCTCGATTTGATCTTTACATGTTTGACACGTGTAAATACATTTATCTGAGTGGGTTTCAGTTACCGGTGGTACTTCATAAACAGATAAGTTCTCGGTGGCTGCACACAATTCACATTGATTATTACTACGTTCGATTAAGGCTTTTTCAATACTCATGGGGCTCTTTCTGGTTCTGGTCGAGTTAACATTTGCTGCTATTATACTCCAAAACACGAGCTCTGTGCCATTAGTCCCTTAATTTTGTGTGGGTATATGCATAATTTAAATATTTCAATTTTGTCTATACGTAGATCTACTACTATAGTTATCGACTAGGTTTGGTTAATGTATTTAAAGAGGTTGTATCATTGAAACCATCGAGTAAAGTTCACGAAGACAAGTTACTAAAGCATCATGTTGCCAGACAGCCTATTCTTAATATTAAAAAAGAGCTTTTTGCATATGAATTGCTTTACAGAGATTCTGAAGAAAATGTATATCCTATAAATATTTCAGATGAGCAGGCAACTAGTCGACTTTTTTTCAATACCTTAATGCTTGTGGATTTTGAGAAGCTAACTGCTAAGCAGCGCGCTTTTATTAATTTATCTACGGATGCTTTGCTAAATGACTTTCCTAAGTTACTCAACCCGGCCGATACGGTGATAGAAATAGTTGAAAGGGCAAGTAATATTAGTTTGATTGCCCAAAGAGTGAAAGACTTAAAAAAGGATGGCTATGTATTTGCTTTAGATGATTATGATGGCGACGTTAAATGGCTTCCTTTACTAAAGCTTGTTACTTATGTAAAACTTGAAATTGATGCTCCTATCGAAAAAACAAATGTACGTATTAAAGAGTTAAAGTGCGAGTTCCCAGACATAAAAATCATTGTTGAACGAATAGAAACTTATGAACAATTTAAGGTGCTTGAAGGTTCAGGATGTGATTACTTCCAAGGATATTTTTTTGCTCGACCAGAAATGGTCGTTTACAGTGGTATTGAACCATCTAAAGTTACTGTATTTGAGCTTTTACGTTGTACTGCGAAAGAGCACCTTTGCTTTGAAGAGGTACATCAGCGCGTAGCTAAGGATGTAGCAATTACTGCTAGAATTTTAAAGCTGGCTAATTTTCGTATTGGTAATGCTAATTTACATATTACTTCTATCCCTCAAGCTGTGGTTTATTTAGGTGAGGATACAATTAGGCAATTTGTTCGAGTATTAGCGCTCAGTGAGCTTGGGCTCGAGAAACCGTCGGAATTAACAAAGTTAGCTTTGATGCGCGCGCAATCAATGTTGCTAATATTAAAGAAAGTAGATAAGAATTTAAGTCAGCAAGGTTACTTAGTCGGACTATTTTCAGTACTAGACGCTATTTTAGATGCCGAGTTAAGTATAATAATTAAAGAGTTTACCTTCGATTCAATTATTACAGACGCTCTTCTTTTTTCAAAAGGCAGCTTAGGTGAGTGCCTAAAGTTAGTTAGGCTTATTGAGAAAAAAGAATATAGCCAATTAAAGCCCATAGTATTAAAAATGAACTCTGATTTAACAGTAGAAGATGTTTATAGTTTCACTTTAGATGCAATGCTTTATAGTGATGAAGTTTTAGAGGCTATTGCAGAATAAATATGCGTAATTGGTTGTCGGTTATAAGTGTAGTGGTTGCTCTTTGTTTATTGTTTCCTGGTATTACAAAACCAGTATTAACAATAGAGGGCAACATAGATAAATCAAAACTAGCGCAAGCGGGTATTGAAATGCTGGCTGAAGAGGGCGATGGTCGAACTCGCAGTATGCTAATGATGTTCTCGAACATGCTAGGGCTTGATAAGTTAGAAGGCGAGATTAGCGCCTATAACAAAACACAAAGTATTTTAGGCACAGTTAAAGAGCTTGCTAGCAATAATAATTTATTTGTAGCCGCTTTAGTGGGTTTGTTTTCTATTGTTATTCCAAGCTTGAAGCTGCTATTACAATTGCTTTATTGTTGCCTACCTTTGAATGGGTTTAAGCAAAAGCTCGGTCTGGTTATTTGTGCATTAAGTAAGTGGAGCATGGTTGATGTATTTGTTATTGCATTAATAGTGACTTACTTAGCAGGTAACGCCCATGGTAAAAGTGGTGAGCTACTTGTTATGAATGCACGATTTGGTGAAGGGTTTTGGTATTTTAGCGCATATTGTATATTTGCAATTATCGCGAGTAACTTAATTAAAACACCTGCTAAACCGCAGTCTACATAATTAAAGTATTTGTGGTTGCCGTTAGGTTACCTTACAATCATTTTAAAGTTTATTAAAAGGCATAATGTTGCAACGTTTTTACTCTAGTTTACTCATGATAACTTTACTGCTCACTTTTGTGGGTCAGGCAGTTGCGTCTGTAGCTATGGTATGCGAAATGCCACATATGCCAACTAAAACAGCAACGCATGCCCAAATGCCAATGATACAAAGTAGTGATGCAACAGCTGTCGTTAGCATGTCTGAAAATATGATGCAGATGGATTGTTGCGACGACGAAAGTACGCCACAAAATGACTGTAAATGCCCTATGAGTGGCTGCGCTGCTAACTCAATGCTTAATGTTGATACTTTATTTAGCGTTACTTTACTTGAATCTGAAAAAGTAAATGTACGTGTATTTACTACACAAATTAATATACCTCGTTCACTCTACCGCCCTCCTATGTCTGCTTAATAGCAGGATAGGTGTATGTAAAAATTGCGGTAACCCCGCTTATTGGTAACTCCTAAAACACCTTTTTTGCTTCCTAATTTAAGATTTTCTTTTATTTTTTAGATGGAGCCGGTGATGAACCACGCTGTAAGTATTAAAGTCGTATTATGTAGTGTTGTGTTATTTAGCACCGCTGTTAATGCGCAAAATAACCTAAATACCGAAATACTAAAGCAAACTAGTAATGAGCAAACGCTTAGCTTAACGCAAGCGCTTAATTATGCGCTAACGTATGAGCCATGGCTAAAAGCGAGTGGCTACCAAGAAGATGCAGCAATAGCGCAAAGCATTGCCGCTGGCACCTTACCCGATCCTGTTTTAACGGTTGGCTTACTCAACTTACCTACTAACGGTTATGCGTTTGATCAAGAAGGGATGACGCAGCTTAAAGTTGATTTGAGCCAAAAGTTTAGCCGAGGGAATAGTTTAGCGCTTAGACAAAAAGCATTAGCACAGTCTGCTCAACAATACCCTTGGCAGCGCGCCGATCGCTTAGCACAAGTAAAAGCAATTGTGATTGAGTCGTGGTTAAACGCGTATCGTGCTCAGCGAAGTATTGCTTTAATTGAGCAAGATAAAGGGCTATTTACTCAACTTATTGACATTACCGAAGCAAGCTACGCAAGCACCTTAGGTAAAACACGTCAGCAAGATATTATTCGTGCGCAATTAGAACTCACCCGTCTTGAAGATAAGCTGGTTATGCTTGAGCAGCAATTTGAAAGTGCTAAAAACCGTTTAGCACAGTGGTTACCTATAAATATGCTTATGCAGCCTTTAAATACTGAGTTTACTAAAACCGCAGGGCTGGTTGATTTTGCGAGCCTTGAATTTAATGAGCTAATACAGTTGCTTATGGCGCATCCCGCAATTATTGCGATAGATAAAACCGTAACGGCAAAGCAAACCGAAGTTGCACTCGCTAAGCAAAGCTACAAACCTCAGATGGGCGTTAATGTGGGTTATGGTTACCGAGATGATACCCCGATGGGTGAGTCGCGAGCTGATTTACTCTCTGTAGGATTTAGCATTGATTTGCCATTGTTTACTGATAACAGACAAGATCAACAAGTTAAATCGGCTATTGCGAGTGCAGAAGCTATTAAAACACAAAAGCTGGTGGCGCTTCAAAAACTCAAAGGCATGTACTTTAAGGAGTTTAGCCAACTCGCTCGTTTGCAAAAACGCGATGCGCTTTATCAAAATACGTTATTACCGCAAATGTCAGAGCAATCTCAGGCAACACTAAATGCTTATACACGCGACGACGGGGATTTTTCTGACGTGATGCGCGCGCGTATTAGTGAACTTAACGCCAAAATTGATGCACTGAATATTCAAGTAGATCAACATATTATTACCGCCCGCCTAAATTATTATGCAAGTAGCTTAGACCCCCAAGTAATGAGCGAGCAAACTGGAGAATTACACAATGAATACTAATTTAAAGTTACTTGTTGCCGCCTTAGTTGGCGCAGGCGCCTTTGGGTTAATAGGCGGCTTAGTAATGCAGTTTTCACCTAGCAACTCGGCAATGAATGAACAACAAAGCGCTGACAAACAGCCCTTATATTGGGTAGCCCCTATGGATAGTAATTACAGGCGTGACGCGCCAGGGCTTTCGCCAATGGGAATGGATTTAGTACCTGTGTATGAAAACGCTAGCAACGCTCAGGATGGACCAGGTGCTGTAACTATTTCGCCTGCAGTCGTTAATAACTTTGGTGTAAGAACTGCCAAAGTAGAGCTTAAAACACTTCACAGCGATATAAATACTGTGGGTTATGTGCAGTATAACCAAGACCAACTTATTCACATTCATCCGCGTGTAGAAGGCTGGATTGAAAGTTTATATGTTAAAGCACAAGGCGCAGAAGTTAAAGCCGGTGAGCCTTTATATACATTGTATTCACCACAATTGGTGAACGCACAGGAAGAGCTTTTATTGGCAGTTAATCGTAATAATACCGTGTTAATTCGCGCTGCAAAGGCGCGTTTAGAGTCGTTAAATGTGTCTGATGGATTTATCGAGCGCTTACAAAAAAATAAAAAGATAATGCAAAATATAACTTTTTACGCAAAGCAAAGTGGTGTGGTAGATGAGCTAACAGTACGAGAAGGCTTTTATGTTAAACCAGGTACATCAATGATGAGCATTGCCCAGCTAGATGAAATATGGGTAGAGGCGGAAGTGTTCGAGCGCCAATCAGAACAAGTGAGCGTTGGTTTACCTGTAACGATGACGCTTGATTACTTAAAAGGTCAAAAGTGGGAAGGTAAGGTTGATTACATTTACCCCGCGCTTGATGCTAAAAACCGGACTCTGCGTGTAAGGCTCAGGTTTGAAAATGCAGATCATCGGTTAAAACCAAATATGTTTGCACAAGTGAGCATTCACGTTAAAGCGAGTAAGGCGCAATTTACAGTCCCTAAAGAAGCGGTAATTCGCACGCAGCATCAAAATCGTGTGGTTATTGCATTAGGTGAGGGTCGTTTTAAATCGGTAGAAGTTGAAGTTGGGCAAATTAATAGTAATGAAGCGGTCATTTTGTCAGGCGTAATGACAGGTGACACGGTAGTGACCTCAGCACAATTTTTAATAGACTCTGAGTCGAGTAAAAGCTCTGACTTTAAACGAATGGAAATACCTAGTTCTGGTATCAGCTCGGATTCTGGTTCAGACTCAAATATGAACATGGATATGCAGCCACAAAGCGCCACGGTTAACGGCACTATTAACGCCATAGACATACAAAATCGCATTATTAATATTAGCCGAGAAGCCATTGAAAAATGGAATCGAGAACCCGCCACAATGGACTTTGTATTAGCGCCAGATATTGATATTAGTCAGTTTGAAAATGCCCAGTATATTAATTTTACTTTTAGCATTATTAACGATGAATTTGTAATTACTAAAGCGCAAAACGCAGAGCCGATTGATCATTCTACTATGCAACATAGTTCTCACTAGGAGCCATTATGATAACAGCCATTATTCGCTGGTCTGTTAGCAATCGCTTTTTTGTGTTGTTGCTTACATTAATTTTATTGGGTGGAGGATTGTTTGCGGTAAAAAATACTCCCGTGGATGCCTTGCCTGACTTATCTGATGTTCAGGTCATTATAAAAACCACTTACCCGGGGCAAGCGCCGCAAGTAGTGCAAGACCAAGTTACATTTCCGCTCACCACAGCAATGCTTTCTGTGCCGGGTGCACAAACTGTAAGGGGTTTTTCGTTTTTTGGAGACTCGTACGTTTACGTTATTTTTGACGAAAAAACCGATTTGTATTGGGCGCGTAGCCGAGTACAAGAATACCTAAGCCAAGTAGCAAGTAGATTACCCGATAGCGCTACGCCAGAGCTTGGCCCTGATGCAACAGGCGTAGGTTGGATTTACTTATACGCACTAATTGATAAAACAAATAAACACGATATTAGTCAGCTACGAAGCTTACAAGATTGGTTTTTAAAGTTTGAGCTACAAACTGTGCCCGGTGTATCTGAAGTGGCTGCTGTTGGTGGCATGGTTAAGCAATACCAAGTCAATGTAGAGCCCGATAAATTACGCGCATATGGTATTCCGCTTAGCCTCATTCAAACCGCTATTCAACAAGGCAACCAAGAGATGGGCGCCTCAGTAGTTGAAATGGCTGAAGCAGAATACATGGTAACAAGCACAGGCTACATTAAGAGTGTTGCCGACTTGGAAGCTATTCCGCTTGGTATAAACGCTAACGGTACTGCGCTGCAATTACGTGATGTAGCCGATATTAGAGTCGGACCGCAAATGCGCCGTGGTATTGCAGAACTGAATGGTGAAGGCGAGGTAACCGGCGGCATTGTTATTATGCGCTATGGCGAAAATGCACAAAAAACCATTGAGCTTGTAAAAGCAAAATTAGAATCGCTTAAAAAGGGATTGCCAGAAGGCGTTGAAATAGTCCCTGTGTACGATCGCTCCAACTTAATAAATAACGCGGTAGATAATTTAACAAGTAAGCTAATTGAAGAGCTTATTGTAGTTGCCTTAGTGTGTGTGGTGTTTTTGTTTCATGTGCGCTCATCGCTGGTGGCGATTATTACGTTACCGCTTGGAATTTTAACGGCATTTATAATTATGTATTGGCAGGGGATTAACGCCAACATTATGTCTTTAGGAGGAATTGCAATAGCGATAGGCGCAATGACCGATGGCGCTATCGTCATGATTGAAAATATGCATAAACATATGGAAAAAACGCCCCTTACCAACGAAAACCGCTGGGAAGTTGTGGCTAAATCGGCGAGTGAAGTGGGTCCTGCATTATTTTTTAGTTTATTAATTATTACCGTCAGTTTTATGCCGGTATTTATTTTAGAAGCGCAAGAAGGGCGTATGTTTGCGCCACTGGCTTACACTAAAACCTATGCTATGGCAGCGTCTGCTGGGCTTGCGATTACCTTAGTGCCGGTATTAATGGGTTACTTTATTAGAGGTAAAGTCATTTCGGAGCAAAAAAATCCAGTTAACCGATTACTCGTCGCAGCGTATCGTCCACTACTTAACTGGGTGCTTAAATTTCCAAAAATGACATTGGTACTCGCGGTGGTTGTTTCTGTTATTGGCTTTTACCCGGTAAACAAAATAGGCAGTGAATTTATTCCGCCACTCGATGAGGGCGATTTAATGTATATGCCCACAACGTATCCAGGTTTATCGGTAGGTAAAGCGCGCGAAATCCTACAGCAAACCGACAAGTTAATTGCCACAGTACCCGAGGTTAAAACGGTATTTGGTAAAGTTGGGCGAGCAGAAACTGCAACAGATCCTGCGCCGCTTACAATGATAGAGACGTTCATTCAGTTAAAACCAAAAGACGAATGGCGCGAGGGTATGACTCTTGAAAAACTTAAAAAAGAACTCGACGGTTTGGTTAAGTTTCCGGGGCTAACTAATGCGTGGGTAATGCCAATTAAAACACGTATTGATATGCTCGCAACCGGTATTAAAACTCCCGTGGGCATTAAAGTTGCGGGACCAAAGTTGAGTGAAATTCAAAAAATTGGTCAGCAAATAGAAGTGCTTTTAAAAGATGTGCAAGGCACCGCATCGGTTTACTCAGAGCGAGTAGCCGGTGGACGTTATATAAAAGTAGATATAAATCGTGAAAAAGCCGCGCGTTATAGCTTAAACATTAGCGACGTACAGCAAGTTGTATCTACTGCAATAGGTGGTACAAACGTAACACAAACGGTAGAAGGGCAAGAGCGTTACCCTGTTAATTTACGTTATCCGCAAGCATACAGAGACTCGCCAGAAGAGTTAATGTTGTTACCTATTGTAACGCCTACAGGGCAGCGTATAGCACTTGGTGATGTAGCCGATGTATTTATTGAAGATGGACCGCCTGGTATAAAAAGCGAAAATGCACGTTTAAACGGTTGGAGTTTTATTGATATAGATGGCGTTGATATTGGTACTTACGTTGATCACGCTCAGCAAGTACTCGATAAAGACCTAATACTACCTGCTGGCTACTCAATTACGTGGGCTGGGCAGTATGAATACATGCAGCGCGCTAAAGACAAACTGATTTATGTATTACCACTTACATTAGCGATTATTATTGTATTGCTTTACCTTAATTTTAGAAGCTTTGCTGAGGTCACTATTATTATGGCTACGTTGCCACTGGCAATGATTGGTGGCGTATGGCTAATGTATTTAGAGGGCTTTAACTTTTCAGTTGCAGTAGGTGTAGGCTTTATTGCCTTAGCTGGGGTAGCGGTAGAAATTGGGGTCATTATGTTGGTGTATTTAAACCAAGCCTATCAAGAAAAGTGCCTCGAAGCAGAGCAAGCCGGAAAACCGCTTAGCTTAGTGCAATTACAGCAAGCTATCATTGAAGGAGCAGGGCTTCGAGTACGCCCGGTTATGATGACTGTCGCGACCATTATTATAGGTTTATTACCTGTACTTTATGGCACGGGCACCGGAAGCGAAGTAATGAGCCGAATAGCAGCGCCTATGGTTGGCGGTATGGGCAGTGCAATTGTACTCACCTTACTTGTTATTCCTGCGGTTTACTTGCTGTGGCGCAAACAAGGACTTAAATAATATAAAACAACAAGACTATAGAGCAATGCCGTTACTACCCACGCATTGCTCTATAAAAATTACCTATAATTTGTAAGTTGTTCTGTTAAAGAGCTAGTTATTATTAATATTTAAATTAACTAACTGTTTTTAAATAGCTTTTTAATTGGCACGCTTTACGCAGTGTATTACCTATACAGTCAACTAAGTAAGGAATGCACATGCAAGTTAAAACAATTAAAGAGGTATACGATTGGACCGTTTTGTTTCATACGCAAATGGCGGCTAATTTTTATAGCGTAAAGGACTTACTCGATGAACATAATGCAATGCTGGTGGACTACTACCTAGATTACGAAAAAAAACTCGCCGAAGATTTAGTCGGGTTTAAAGCGATAACTGAAATAAATACGCTCGATACGTACAGTTATGAATACTTTGCTAAAAATCCTGAGCTAATTACTTTTGAAGACATTAGTAAAGATCAGCAATTCGATGAAGAAGTCATTCAAGGCTATTTAGCACAGCAACATCAAAAAGTGATTGAGTTATATGAATACTTACTTGAACGCGCCGAAACCGAAAGTGGGCAAGAAAAGCTTCAACAAATACTAGAGCTTGAAAAGCAAGGTATAAAGCAAATGATGCAAAGTACTAATCGTCATATGGATATGTAGCTTTATAAAAGAGCGGGATTACTGAGTTTATCTCGCTCTTATTAGCTTTAAGGTGATTATTTAAATAGCTGATGCTTGTTGCATCGGCTTATTTTATGTCTGCGTTAAATAATCTGCAGAGCATTTTGATGGACTAAAGTGGTATGCGTGTCAGTTGTATGGCACGCATAAATGGAGGTTAAACTTCTTCCGTATCTACAATTAAATCACTTGTAATTGATTCCAATGCTTCAATAACTTCGTCTTTATCCATACCATTTGGCAAAGTAACGGTAGCAACAGCGCTAAAAATAGGCACTCCCCAATTAGGTGCACTTTGTTGTCTTGAATTTAAGTGAGTAATATTAGCGCCTTTATGACGTATTACACTTGCCAGTTCTTGAACAATACCAGGACGGTCGTTACCTGTTATAACTAGATTAATTTGCTCTAGTGTTGATGGTTCAATCTCTGTGTTTCCAGTTTCAATACGAACGTCTAACTTAGGTAACTTATTTAAAGCACTTTGTAATGATTGAAAATGCTCCTCAGCAACTTCAAGTTGAATAATACCTGCAAAATGACCTAATAAATGGCTTAAGTTACTACTAAGCCAGTTGCCATGATTTTGTAATACGACTGATGAGATGCTCTCTACTAAACCCGGACGATCTTTCCCTAAAATAGTTATAACCAACTGCTTCATAAATAATTCTCTTTTTAAGCCCAAAGAAAGTAAATGCATAGGCATTAAGTATGTTGTTGTACTTTTTTGTAAATATTTGATTTTAAATTAATAAAAGTGGATGTGGTTGTGTTTCTTCTACGCAGTATTAATCGTCATTATTATTTACTAAGTACTCTTTTAGTATTGACCTCGATAAATACTTTGTCCAATTATTTTATAATTTAGTTCACTTATAAATCATCGATTTGAAGTTAATTTAGACATTTATCTCCCTAGTATTATTTAAAACCGTTTTAAAGCGCTTATTGTTACCGTTGTAACAATACTGTCATCTTGATGAAATATAATTTATGCAACGTTAAGATTTAAGGGTGTTTTGATGACTTCAAATCCGAATAAGCCGACTTTTAATACGGATCGAAGCCGTCTATTTAAAGATCGGTTTGCTAAATTTGGGATAACCGCAGGTGGGATAATGGTATTGGTAGCGCTGCTATTAATATTCTTTTACCTTCTTTATGTAGTACAGCCAATTTTTGAATCAGCAAAAGTAGAAAAGCGCGATAGCTTTCATGTTGCTAATTCACAGCAAATAGTAGGTTTAGGCGTAGAAGAGCAAACTGAAGTAGCTTATTTACTAAGTCAGCAGGGTCAGGTTGATTTTTACAGTGTTGAGTCAGGTAGTTTTGGTAAAAAACTCAAAACACTTAATGCAGATTTACCAAGTGATGCAACAAGCTTTGCAACAAGCGCGCCTTTTCAAGGGCATTATGCGTTTGGTTTAGAAGATGGCACCGTAATGGTTGTTGCACCTAAATTTTTAGTTACCTTTCCAAATAACGAGCGTAAATTAACACCTCGCTTAGGTTTTCCTCTAGGGGAAATGGCTTTAGAAGTAGATGAACAAGGTGCAGCTATTAAACGCTTTGCATTTAGTCACTATGAAGACAAAACAGCGGTTGTAGCTCTTACAGAAGATAAGCGTGTATTATTTAGCAGCTTTATTGCTGAAGAGAATATGTTTACCGGTGAAGTAGAGTGGGTTGTTGAGCGTACAGAACTTGATGTTAATGGACGTGTAGACGAGTTATTAATGTCGCCAGATACAACACGTACTTTTGTACGTTCTGCTAATCAAGTGTATGTATACGATACGCGTGACCCAAGTGATGTAGAGCAAATTCAGTTGCTTTCGGCTAACGAAGAAAATGCAAATATTGTATCTGCACAACTGCTAGCGGGCGCAAACTCACTCATGCTTGCTAATGATAACGGTGAGATTTCGCAGTGGTTTGAAGTAAACACTGACACAGGCCGTGAATATCAAAAGATTCGCTCATTTGAAACAGCTAAGCAAAGTAAATTAAGTGTATTTACTGAGTTTTATCGTCGTACTTTTTTTACTACCGGCAATAATGGTGAGCTAGGTGTGTACTACACAACCAGCGAAGCAAAACTTTGGCAGGGAAAAGTAAGTGAAGGCGCAATAGAAAACTTTGCAATTGCACCACGTTCAAATGCTGCGTTAATTTTAGCGGATAATAAGCTAATAGTGTTAGACATTCATAACGAGCACCCAGAAGTTACTTGGTCAGCACTTTGGCAAGAAGTGTGGTACGAAGGTTACCCAGAGCCAGGTTATATTTGGCAGTCAACATCAGCCAGTGACGACTTTGAATCTAAGTTTTCACTTGTGCCAATTTCGTTCGGTACATTAAAAGCAGCACTTTATGCGATGTTGTTTGCTGTACCAATCGCGCTTTCGGCGGCTATTTACACGGCATACTTTATGTCGAGCAAATTACGTAAAGTGGTTAAGCCTACCGTTGAAATAATGGAAGCATTACCAACCGTTATTTTAGGTTTTTTAGCGGGTCTTTGGTTAGCCCCATTAATAGAAGAGCACTTACCTGCCATTGTTGGGTTACTCATATTATTACCTTTAGGTATGTTAGCGACAGGTTTAGCCTGGACTAAATTACCAACAAAAATACGCCATAGAATTCCTGATGGTTCGCATTCAATCATCCTTATTCCGGTCGTTTTACTTATTGGTTGGTTTTCGTTTGCTATGAGCGAATTTGTTGAACTTTGGATGTTTGACGGCAATGTACGTCAGTATTTAACAAATGAGCTAGGTATGACATTCGATCAACGTAACTCGCTTGTTGTAGGTATTGCGATGGGGTTTGCGGTTATTCCTACTATATTCTCAATTGCAGAAGACGCGGTATTTAGTGTTCCAAAGCATTTATCAAATGGCTCATTGGCATTAGGTGCAACGCAGTGGCAAACACTAATACGTGTTGTATTACTAACAGCAAGCCCAGGTATTTTCTCTGCGGTAATGATGGGACTTGGCCGAGCAGTTGGCGAAACCATGATTGTACTTATGGCAACCGGTAATACACCGATTATGGATTGGAGCATTTTCCAAGGTATGCGTACGCTTGCAGCAAATATTGCAGTTGAAATGCCAGAGTCAGAAGTAGGTAGTTCGCACTATAGAATATTGTTCTTAGCGGCCTTTGTATTATTCATATTCACATTCATTTTTAACACAGTCGCTGAGTTTGTTCGCCAGCAACTGCGTGAAAAATACAGCTCAATGTAAGCGGAGAGACATGACATGGTAAAGCAGTGGTTTAAGTCTGGTTCTCCTTGGATTTGGATGACCGGTGGTGCAGTGAGCATCAGTTTGATTTCAGTTTTAGGCTTATTGGCAATGATAGCCTGGAAAGGGTTAAGCTTTTTCTGGCCTTCAGAAGTTGTACAGTTTGAACTTGAAGGGTCGATTGCAAAGCAAACCGTTATTGGCGAAGTTTACGACCGTGAATTAGTACCAAAAACGCGTTTAGCCGCGACAGGTATTGATGTTAGCGGGTTTGAAAAAGAAGAAATAGAGCGCTTACTTATTAAAACAGGTAACCGCGAATATGTAGATTTAGATTTTCGTTGGATATTAGAAACCGACATAACAAATAAAGCAGCACCAGCGGCGCTTGCAGTATTTGAGCGTAGTAAAAACGGTAACTTTTATGGTTATGTGCAAAACGTTATTAAAGACGGTCAACCGGTTAATGGCGACAAAATAGAAGCACTACATGAGCTTGTTGAGCGTGCGGTTGATTTGAACGACGAAGCACTTGATTTGCAAAATGGCGACATTGGGCATATTAACTACGCACTTGAACGCTTACGTTTAGAAGAAAAAGGCTACTTACTTGATAACGCTCTCACTGATGAGCGTGTTGCTGAGCTTGCTCAAGCACGTGCTGAATTACGTGCAGAGTATGGTGTACTCGAAAAAGATTTATTTGCACTACGCAAACAAGCTAAACGTGACCACGTAACTGTAAAAGATATGCGCGGTGAAGTTGTTACGATACCAATGTATCAAGTACTTGATGTTTGGTTTCCAAACGATATGGGCTTTTTTGCAAAGCTAGGCCACTACTTTGTGCAACTAGGTAAGTTTGTATCCGATGATCCACGTGAAGCAAATACAGAAGGCGGTGTTTTCCCTGCTATATTTGGTACTGTATTTATGGTTATGCTGATGGCTGTAATCGTGACGCCGTTTGGCGTTGTTGCTGCAATTTACTTACACGAGTATGCCGCAAAAAATGCAATCACTAAAATGATTCGTATCGCAGTGATTAACTTAGCTGGTGTTCCTTCAATTGTATACGGTGTATTTGGCCTCGGCTTTTTTGTATACATGTTAGGTGGTAGCTTAGACCAATTATTTTATCCAGAATCGTCGCCAACGCCAGTATTTGGTACGCCAGGTGTAATGTGGTCTGCATTAACGCTCGCCATACTAACGCTGCCAGTTGTTATTGTATCGACTGAAGAAGGTTTATCTCGTATTCCAAGTACCGTACGTGATGGTTCACTAGCGCTTGGCGCAACAAAAGTTGAAACGTTATGGCGCATAATTATTCCAATGGCAAGCCCTGCAATTATGACAGGTTTAATACTGGCAGTTGCACGTGCTGCAGGTGAAGTTGCACCGTTAATGCTAGTAGGCGTTGTAAAAATGGCCCCTACATTACCACTTGATGGCAACTTCCCGTATTTTCACTTAGATAGAAAGTTCATGCACTTAGGCTTTCATATATACGATGTTGGCTTCCAAAGCCCTAATGTTGAAGCGGCACGCCCGCTGGTATACGCAACGGCCTTTTTATTGGTGTCGGTGATTATTACCCTAAACATAACGGCCATTGGTATACGTAACCATTTACGTGAAAAGTACAGATCGCTTGAACACTAATTAGTAAAGATTTTATAGGTAACAAAAATGATTACAGTCGCTCCAAAAGTAAACCAAGCTAATATAGGCCAGAAGTTAGACCTAGAAAATTTAACGGATGACCAAAAAGCGCTAGAGATTAAAGATCTCGATCTTTACTACGGTGATAAGCAAGCGCTTAATAAAGTAAATATGAACATTCCAAAAGGCCAAGTAACTGCGTTTATTGGACCATCGGGCTGTGGTAAATCAACTCTATTACGTTGTATTAACCGCATGAACGATTTGGTTGATATTTGTCGTATTGAAGGTGAAATATTACTTCACGGTCAAAATATTTACGATAAGAGCGTAGATGTAGCAGCACTTCGTCGTAATGTAGGTATGGTGTTTCAGCGTCCTAACCCATTTCCTAAATCAATTTATGAAAATGTGGTTTATGGCCTACGCTTACAAGGTATTAAAGAGAAGCGAAAGTTAGACGAAGTGGTAGAGCAATCACTTCGTGGTGCTGCTTTATGGGATGAAGTAAAAGATAGATTACACGATAGCGCGTTTGGCTTATCGGGTGGTCAGCAACAGCGTTTAGTTATTGCTCGCTCAATTGCAATTGAGCCAGAAGTTCTTTTATTAGATGAACCTACATCAGCACTTGACCCTATTTCTACTTTAGTAATCGAAGAGCTAATAAACGATTTAAAAAACCAATTTACCGTTGTTATTGTTACACATAACATGCAACAAGCAGCACGTGTATCTGATCAAACAGCCTTTATGTATATGGGCGAATTGATTGAGTACTCAGACACAAATACCTTATTTACTACACCAACGAAGAAAAAGACCGAAGATTATATTACCGGTCGTTACGGTTAATTAGCCCGTTGTAGCGTGTTGTGCAAGATTAAGAGAGAAGGTAACTATGGAACATAATATTAATAAACATATTTCTGGGCGTTTTAACCAAGAACTAGAAAATGTACGTAATCATGTATTAAGTATGGGTGGCTTAGTTGAGCAGCAGTTAAATAGTGCGCTTGATGCGGTGAGTCGTAACGATGCAGAGCTTGCTCAAAAGGTACGTCAGAACGATTATAAAGTGAATGCAATGGAAGTAAGCATTGATGAAGAGTGTACGCGTATTATTGCTCGTCGTCAGCCTGCAGCAAGTGACCTGCGTTTAGTGATTGCAATTGCTAAAACAATTGCTGATTTAGAGCGTATTGGCGATGAAGCTGAGCGAATTGCTAAAGTTGCATTAGACTCATTTACCAAAGATCAGCAAGATTTATTAGTAAATATTGAAAATATGGGCCGCCAGGTTTTAAAAATGCTACACGACGTACTAGATGCATTTGCCCGTATGGATGTGCAACGTGCATTTCAAGTACATAAAGAAGATGCAAAGGTTGACCGCGAATATGAAGCCATCACACGTCAAATAATGACTTACATGATGGAAGATCCACGCTCAATACCTAAAATCATGGACTTAGTCTGGTCTGTTCGCTCATTAGAGCGTATTGGTGATCGCTGTCAGAACATTGCTGAATACATTATTTATTTTGTTAATGGCAAAGATATTCGCCATACATCTCAAGAAGATATAGAAAAGTCACTATGATTTTTTATCTATCATTCTTTTTCATTAAAGCGGCTTAGTGCCGCTTTGTGTATTGCAAGCTTGAGTGAAGTAATAAAAAGCGTTCACAATCTTGGTTAATACTGTAAAATTCATGCTGCAAAGCATATCAATTTGATTAAAGGGTCAGTTATGCCTACAAACGCGTTTTTAGGGGTATTTGCAAAATCTCCTATCAAACCAATGGAAGAACACATCAAGAAGGTTCATCAAGCAAGTAAAGCTTTGATACCTTTTTTTAATCACGTATTTAAAGAAGAGTGGGTACAAGCAGAAGAGCTTCGCATCACGATTCGCAATTTAGAGCGTGAAGCTGATGACATGAAAAGAGATATACGTTTACAATTACCACGTGGTTTATTCATGCCGGTAGAGCGTACAGATCTTCTCGAATTAGTAACCCAACAAGATAAGATTGCTAATAAAGCGAAAGACATTGCAGGGCGAGTGATTGGTCGTGAAATGACCATACCAAAAGTTATGCAAACTGATTTCTTAGCTTACTTAACCCGTTGTGTAGATGCGACTAAACAAGCATCTAAAGCAATTAACGAATTAGAAGAATTGCTAGAAACGGGTTTTAAAGGTCGAGAAGTCACCTTAGTAGAAAAAATGTTAGTTGAATTGGATGCCATAGAACAAGACACGGACGAAATGCAGATAAAAGTACGCCGCCAGCTACGTGATGTAGAGGGTGAGTTAAATCCAATTGATGTTATGTTTTTGTACAAAATCATTGAATGGGTTGGCGAGCTTGCAGATATTGCAGAGCGCGTAGGATCACGTCTTGAGCTGATGTTAGCTCGTTAATTTAAAATCAGTTCAAACACGAAAGATTAAGGTTTTACAATGGATATCATTGCATCTTACGGCACGGTATTAATTTTAATTGCCGCAGCAGTCGGCTTTTTTATGGCTTATGGTATTGGCGCGAACGACGTAGCGAACGCCATGGGCACATCTGTAGGTTCAAAAGCGCTAACAATCAAACAAGCTATTTTTATAGCGATGATTTTTGAATTTGCAGGCGCTTACTTAGCAGGTGGTGAGGTTACATCAACAATTCGTAAAGGGATTATTGACGCCGCACCATTTGCAGACATTCCTGAACTTATGGTTCTGGGTATGATTTCGTCTTTATTTGCAGCGGGTGCTTGGTTATTAATGGCCTCGTTCTTGGGTTGGCCAGTATCAACGACTCACTCAATCATTGGTGCAATCATTGGTTTTGCGTTAGTTGCTGTTGGTACTGAGGCGATTCAATGGGATAAAGTAGGTGGTATTGTTGGTAGTTGGATTATAACGCCCGCCATATCAGGCTTTATTGCATACTTAATATTTATGAGTGCACAAAAACTTATTTTTAATACAGATGCACCACTAAAAAATGCTAAACGCTATGTACCACTTTATATGGGTTTAGCAGGTTTTATAATGGCCTTGGTTACAATTAAAAAAGGCTTAAAGCATGTTGGTGTTGATTTAGGTGCAGCCGAAGGGTACGCAATAGCAATAGCTGTAGCAGTTGTCGTTGCTATAATTGGTAAAATTGCTATTTCTCGTTTAAATATCGATCCAAAAGCAGATAAACAAATGCAATTCAACAATGTTGAAAAAGTGTTTGCTGTTCTTATGGTATTAACTGCATGTTGTATGGCCTTTGCACATGGTTCTAACGATGTTGCTAATGCAATCGGTCCACTAGCTGCTGTTGTAAATATTGTTGAAAACAATGGTGAAATTGCTAAAAAAGCGGCTATTGCTTGGTGGATTTTACCTCTAGGTGGTTTTGGTATTGTTGCGGGTCTTGCTATTTTGGGCAAAAAAGTAATTAAAACGATTGGTGAAGGCATTACGCATTTAACGCCTAGCCGTGGTTTTGCTGCTGAACTAGCCGCTGCTTCTACCGTTGTTATTGCATCAGGTACTGGTATGCCAATCTCTACTACTCAAACCTTAGTGGGTGCGGTATTAGGTGTAGGTATGGCACGTGGAATTGGTGCACTTAACATGGGTGTTATCAGAAACATTGTAGTTTCTTGGGTAATTACATTGCCAGTTGGCGCTGCCCTTGCTATTGTTATTTTCTACGTACTAAGAACCGCATTTGGGGTTTAACAAAAAAGTACTCAAAGACTTTTAGCTTGAAAAGATCTCAATGCCCTAGGTGTTGGGGTCTTTTTATTTGTGGAAAGAAAAAATGACCAATCTTCCAAGTATCAAACAGCTACAGTATTTATTAGCTGTTCATCAACATCAGCACTTTGGCAGAGCTGCCAGTGCCTGTTTTATTGGGCAATCTACTTTAAGCAGTGCTATTCAAAATCTTGAAGAAACTTTGGGTTGCCAGCTTATTGAACGCGAAAATCGCAGCCTTATGTTTACCAGTATTGGTGAAGAAGTTGTTGAGCGCTCTCGTAAAATAATTAACGATACAATTAGTTTAAAAGAGCTCACTAAAAGCTTTTTAACACCGCTGAGTGGTAAATTAACAGTGGGTGTTATACCTACAATTGCTAGCTTTATAGCGGCTCCGCTTTATCATTTTTGTAAAGAAACCTTTTGTGATTTAGAGCTGGTTTTAATAGAAGATACGAGTGATAAGCTACTGGATAAACTTGAGCATGGGCATATTGATTTAGCGCTACTTGCACTGCCATACGAAACCGATAAATTTCATACACAAGTATTGGCAAAAGATCAGTTTAGTTTAGTGCACCATAAGGACTACAGCGCTGCAAAGGGCGTAGTCGACTTTAATCTATTACCAGAGGCTAGCGTATTCTTACTCGAGCGTGAGCACTGTATGACAGGCCATGCGCTTAGTGCATGTCATTTAAACCGTGCTAGTTGTATTAACCCATTTGAAGCAGCAAGCTTGCATACATTATTGAGTATGGTTGAGCATCAGCTCGGGGTGACTTTTTTACCACAAATGGCGATTAACGCCGGAATTTTAGATAATAAAAATATGGTGGCAACACCATCACAAAGTGATGCATATAGAGATATTGGCATATTGTGGCGTAAAACTACGGGGCGGATCCGCGACTTTAAATTATTTAGTCAACAGCTTGAGGTATTTTTAAAGCGCCAATGCAGTTTAGATTTTTCTAAATAAGAATAGGAAATGAATGAAAGCAGCCTATAAAGGCTGCTTTTGATTTTGAAGATGGCTTTCAAAAGGCTCAAGTTCGGGTAAAAATAGTAAATAAATCCATACCACCAAGTTAAAGTAAGGCACGCAGCCTAATACAGTAAAAACCTTAACTGGGTAGCCTTTAATATTTGCGTAACGATAACACTGATACGCGATTGCAAAATGTATAATCAGTAATAACATAACTAGCTGTGTCATACCTTTCTCCTTAAAAGCTTAAATAGCTTTGAAACCCACTATAAATATCAGTACTACGCCGCCAAAAGGTAATGTCATGTTTTTAAAGTGAAATGCATTAAAACGCGCGACATTTTTTATTTGATACTGAAAGTATAGGCAAGAAAGGTAATATTGGTAGTAACAAATTGTTTAATTTTGTTTATTTTGGGCTAGCTTGTTGTTGGTAAAACGTTTTATTTTTTGAAATTTTTTCAAGTTCACTTTTTACTTTTTCAACAGGTACTGGGCGTGCAATAAAGTAGCCTTGTCCATAATCAACACCTATCTCTTTTAGTGCAAAAAATATCTTTTCGTTTTCAACGTACTCAGCTACAGAAAGCTTACCGAGAGACCGACTAATGTCATTTATTGCTTTTACTAACGCTAAGTCTATAGGGTCATTAAGCATGTCGCTTACAAATGAGCCATCAATTTTTACATGCTGTGCCGGAAGCTGCTTTAAATAGTTAAATGTACTAAAGCCAGTTCCAAAATCATCAATAGAAAAATGACAGCCTAAGCTATTAAGCTTCTCAATCATTTTACGAGTGGCTTTTAAGTTATTAATACTCGCAGATTCAGTTATTTCAAAAATTATCCGCGAAGGGGGCACGTTATACTTTTCAAGGTTTGATTCAATTAATGGCAATAAGCGTTCATCTAAAAATGATTGTGCTGACAAATTAATAGCAACTTGGTTTAACTCAGGGTGCTTAGATACACAAGCAACGGCATTACGTATAACGCATTGATCCATCAAAAATGTGTCGTTAAGCATTTCTAAAGAGGGAATAAACTGATTTGGATATACGAGTTCACCTTTGAGTTTTAAGCGTAAAAGCGCTTCAAAATAAGCAACTTTACACTCTTTAAAATCCCAAATAGGTTGGTAATGCAGTTCAATATTATCTTGCTGCAGTGCTTGTCGAATTTCGTGACCCCATTCAAGCCCAGTTTGAAGCGTATTGTTTTGAGCGTCCTCTTTTGAGTAGCAATGTACTAAGTTACGCCCTAAATTTTTGGCAATATACAAAGCAATATCGGCTTGTTTTAAACATTCATTAGGATCATTGTTTTGTGTAGTAATTTGAGTTAAACCGATAGAGCAGCTAATTGTGTATATCTGATCTTCTGATTTAAAAGCATGTTTTTCTATTGCGCTGCACACACCTTCAGCAATAAGGTGTGCATCCAGTAAATTCATATCGGTAAGTATGACTGCAAACTCATCGCCGCCTATTCGGCACACTAAATGGTCTTCGCCAATATTTGCTTTAAATAATTGCGCCACTTCTTTTAATACTATGTCACCTTGGTGGTGACCTTTGCTGTCGTTTATTATTTTAAAGTGATCGAGGTCAATATAAATAACAGCATGCTCTATGCCATCATACGTGTATTTATCTTGGCATATTTTATTAAGCTGTTGATCAAAGTAATAACGGTTATGTAAACCAGTTAATGGGTCATGGTGTGCTAAATGACGTAGTTGGATCTCTGCTTGTTTACGTTCGTGTATGTTGTCGATAGTGGCGGTTATGGTCGCGTTATTACGACTATTTTTGATTAGCTGTAATCTGCATTCGACCCAGATTAAATTGCCATTTTTATGGGTGAGCTTTACTTCTATTTGTTGCTGTTGCTCGCCACCATGTAAAATGTCATTAATAGTATAATTTAGTCTTCCTTTATCTTCGTTATTACAATAAGCGCTTAATGGGGTTTGTAGTGATGATTTAACACCAAAACCGCTTAATGTCTCCCATGCAGGGTTAATAAAACGAATATGCCCTTGCTGATCAAGCTCTAAAACAACCGTATTCAAATGCAATAAAATACGCTGATGAGCCGAAAATAACTCTTTGTAACGCACTTCGCTCACGCTTAGCTGCTCTACTTTGTAAGCAAACTCAGCATAACTCACCATAAAATCTTCACGTCGTGCGGCGTGGTCACACACTTTATTTAAAAATGAAGGGTCGTATGGGGCTCTAATAAAATCGGTAACACCAGACAGCAAAAGCTGCTCAGCGTAATCAGCATCATCACTTTCTATAATCGTAACAATAGCTTGTTTAGAATTGTGCTGTAGGATTTCTTCAACGAGTACACTCGAGCTCTCTGCACTTGATGTAGTGGCATCGAGTAGCACAATTGAAAACTGCTGTTGATTGTAAGCGTTTAGTGCTGCTTTGGCTGAGGTAACGTGAGTAATAGCAAAGTTTAACTTTAACTGTTCACTTATTTTGTCGGCCGTATTTTGAAGTGGCTCTAATAATAATAAATTTAGTCGGCTACTTTTTTCAAGGTGAGTAGATAAAACATTCGCAAGTACTTGAGGGAGCATATCTTTGTGCTCAAATGGTAGTACAGCATCTATCCCGTAGCTTCGGGCTGTTGTTTCGGCAATACGCTCACAGTAAATTGGCGGAATAAGTAAAATTGGGGTGTTTTTTGGTGTTTTTAATAATCCTGAGCGGATCATCCTCGAAAAGCGCCAGCCGTCAATTTTCCCAACATTAATGCCCGTTATTATAATATCAACAGGGTGTTGTTTTAAAAGCTTTAAAGCTTGTTGGCTATCTTGCGCATCAATAAAGGTAAATACATTTAAGCTATCTAAAGTGCCCTTAATCGCGCGACGTTCAGCACTACTTGCGTTTAATATTAGCAATTTAAGCTGGTTTGGCACGTGTTGAACACCCCTAATGTAACTTATAATAATTCAGCCGAACAAGAATAGTGACATTTAACTATAAGAACAAGAAAATTTAATGATAAACACGCAAACAAGATATTATAAGTTTGGCTGATTTCTTGAGCTTAATACCCGATACATATACACTTGGCGCGATTTTAAATGATGTGGATTACTAATTATGCGCGTGGCTGACTTTAGCTTTGACTTACCTGATGAATTAATTGCTCGTTTTCCTAAAGCGGACAGAACTAGCAGCCGTTTACTTACTTTAGATGGCCCAAGCGGAACTCTAGAACATAAAGTGTTTAGCGACATACTTGATTTAGTAAACGAAGGCGATTTGTTAGTCTTTAACAATACACGCGTAATTCCAGCACGTATGTTTGGTCAAAAAGCCTCTGGCGGCAAAGTTGAAGTGCTTGTAGAGCGAGTGCTTGATGAACATCGAGTATTAGCACATGTTCGCGCGAGTAAATCACTCAAGGTTGGTAACGAAGTTATTCTTGAAGGCAAAGCCAAGGCAATAATGGTTGCACGCCATGATACGTTATTTGAGCTTGAATTTGATCATAACCAAAACGTGCTAGATATACTTAATGATATTGGCCATATGCCACTGCCTCCTTATATTGACCGACCAGATACCGAAGCTGACCGTGAGCGTTACCAAACGGTTTATGGAGAAAAGCCAGGTGCAGTTGCTGCGCCAACAGCGGGCTTACATTTTGACGATAAGCTAATGAATGCACTGAAAGAGAAAGGTGTAAACATGGCTTTTGTTACTTTGCACGTAGGTGCAGGTACTTTTCAGCCAGTACGAGTAGATAGTGTTGATGAGCATGTAATGCATTCAGAGTACATTGAGGTGCCTGATGACGTAGTGCAAGCCGTTGCACAAACCAAAGCAAATGGCGGGCGCGTAATTGCGGTTGGTACAACTTCAGTACGTTCATTAGAGTCGGCAGCTAAAGTTCATGGCGGCAAATTAGATACGTATTTTGGTGATACTGATATATTTATTTTTCCGGGCTATCAGTTTAATGTTGTGGATGCCATGGTCACTAATTTTCACCTACCAGAATCAACGCTTATAATGTTAGTCAGCGCTTTTAGCGGGCAAGATAATATTATGGGTGCATACAATACGGCAATTGAACAAAAGTACCGATTTTTTAGTTACGGTGATGCGATGTTTTTAACACGCAAGTAACAGCTTATTATTTATTACTCAGTAAATAATACTGAAAATCCCAGCGACAAAGCTGGGATTTTTGTTTACGTAATAAGCAAAACTGAATTCATCGCAGCTAATAGTATTAATGAGGCAAAAAGGGTAGAATCGAGCGGTTAAATTATAGCTTGTTGGACTGTTTTTCTGACATTGAGGATGATATGAAATTTGAATTAGATTGTACTGACGGAAAAGCGCGCCGCGGCCGCTTGATTTTTGACCGTGGTGTAATAGAAACTCCAGCATTTATGCCTGTTGGTACTTACGGTACTGTAAAAGGTATGACGCCAGATGAAGTAAAAGCCACTGGTGCGCAAATATGTTTAGGTAATACCTTTCATTTAATGCTTCGCCCAGGTACTGAAATCATTAAGCAACATGGTGATTTACATGACTTTATGAATTGGGATTTCCCAATTTTAACTGACTCGGGCGGTTTCCAAGTATTTAGCTTAGGCGCAATGCGTAAAATCACTGAAGAAGGCGTGTTATTTCAATCTCCGGTAAATGGTGATGAAATTATGATGTCGCCTGAAAAGTCGATGGAAGTACAGCGCGACTTAGGCTCAGACATCGTTATGATTTTTGACGAGTGTACGCCATATCCAGCAACTGAAAAAGAAGCTAAAGATTCTATGGAGTTATCTCTTCGTTGGGCTAAACGCTCAAAAGAAGGGCATGGCGACAATCCATCTGCTTTGTTTGGTATTATTCAAGGTGGTATGTACCCAGAATTACGTGCACAATCACAAGCAGGCTTAGAAGAAATTGGTTTTGATGGTTATGCGTTAGGTGGCCTATCAGTAGGTGAGCCTAAAAACGAAATGATGAATATTCTTGATCATTGCGCGTTTAAAATGCCAGAAGATAAACCACGTTACCTTATGGGTGTAGGCAAGCCAGAGGATTTAGTTGAGTCGGTTCGCCGTGGTATTGATATGTTTGACTGTGTTATGCCAACACGTAATGCGCGTAACGGCCATTTATTTATTACCACCGGTGTAGTTAAAATACGTAACGCAGTACATAAAACAGACACAGGGCCACTTGACCCTGAGTGTGATTGCCATACGTGTGGGGACTATTCACGCGCTTATTTGCATCACCTTGATAAATGTAACGAAATTTTAGGTGCGCGACTAAACACAATTCATAACTTACGTTACTATCAACGTGTTATGGAAGGTTTACGTAATGCAATTAGCGAAGGTAAATTAGAAGAATTTGTACAAGATTTTTATGCTCGCCGAGGCCAAGATGTGCCAGAGCTAGCAGATATAAAAAATTAAACTTTAAAATTAAAGAGGAAGTATCATGAGTTTATTTATTTCAAATGCACACGCAGCAGCCGGCCAACCAGCAGCAAGCGGTGGTTGGGAAATGCTAGTAATGTTAGCTATTTTCGGTTTGGTTTTTTACTTTTTAATCTACCGCCCGCAAGCTAAGCGCGTTAAAGAGCACAAAAGCTTAATGAGTATGATGGCTAAAGGCGATGAAGTACTTACCCAAGGCGGTTTAGTGGGTAAAATTGTGAAGATTTCTGAAGAGAAAGATTTCATCGTTATCTCTTTAAACGAGCAAGCAGAAGTAACAGTACAAAAATCTGCAGTATCTGCAGTATTGCCAAAAGGCACAATGAAGTCGCTATAAAAATAATAAGGACGACCCCGTGTTAAACAAGTTTCCAGTTTGGAAGTATTTACTTGTTTTAGCTGTGGTAGCCATTGGCCTTTTATATGCCTCTCCAAACTTGTATGGTCGCGATCCGGCTGTACAAGTTTCAGGTGCTAAAGGCGCTGATGTAGATCTCAGTGTTGTAGACAAAGTAAACGCAATCCTTGAAAAAAATAATGTAACCGCTAAATCGACAATACTTGAAGATGGGCAAATTTTAGTTCGTTTAAAAAATGTTGAAGAACAGCTTAAAGCGCATGATTTACTGCGTGATTCGCTTAACGATGATTACATTTCTGCTATTAATATGGCACCTGCTCAACCAGCTTGGTTAAAAGCGGTTGGTGGTAATCCTATGAAGCTAGGTCTTGATTTAAGTGGTGGCGTACATTTCACCATGGAAATCGACATGGCAACAGCGGTAGATAACCAGCTTGAGCAAATGGAACAAGATTTCAGAAGCGATTTACGCGAAGAAAAACTACGCTACCGTAGTGTTCGCCGCGTAGCTGGCTCCGATCGTATGCGTGTAGAAATGCGTACAGAGGCAGATAAAGATGCTGCAGAGAGCTTCTTAGAAACTCGCTACCCGCTGAATGTCTATATTGATGACAGCAGTAACGATAAAGCATTTTTTGCGACAATGAGTGAGCAAAAACTCAAAGGAATTCGTGACTATGCTATCAAGCAAAATGAAACGATTATTCGTAACCGTATCAACCAAATTGGTGTTGCAGAACCTAACGTACAACGCCAAGGCGCTGAGCGTATTATTGTTCAACTACCAGGTATTCAAGACACTGCACGCGCTAAAGAAATTTTAGGCGCTACAGCAACACTTGAATTTCGTGAAGTAGACGAAAATGCTGATGCAAGTGCTGCTGCTCAAGGTCGTATCCCAGCGGGTACTGAAATGATTATGAGCCGCGACGGTTATCCTGTGGTACTTAAAAAACGCATCATCCTAGAAGGCAGCCATATTACTGGCGCGCAATCTGGTGCAGATGAATACCAACGCCCGCAAGTAAGTATTACGCTTGATAGCAAAGGTGGGGCAAAAATGAATGCCTTTACCAAACGTGCTATTGGCAAACGTATGGCAACGGTATTTATTGAGTACAAGCCATCAGGTAAAAAAGATGCAGACGGTAAAGCGCTTCCACCTATTAAGGTAGAAGAAGTAATTAACGTAGCAACGATTCAAGCACGTCTTGATCGCTCGTTCCGCATTACAGGTATCGATAACCCAGCTGAAGCACATAATTTAAGCTTACTTCTTCGTGCAGGTGCGCTAGTAGCGCCAATTCAAATTGTTGAAGAACGCACAGTAGGTCCAAGCTTAGGCCAAGAAAACATTGAAGCGGGTATGACTGCGGTTGCACTTGGTTTTGCGTTTGTACTTGTGTTTATGCTTGTGTACTACAAAGGCTTTGGTATGGTTGCAAACCTTGCGCTTGCGGCTAACTTAGTACTAATTGTAGGTGTTATGTCTTTAATTCCGGGCGCTACACTTACGCTACCTGGTATTGCTGGTATTGTATTAACGGTAGGTATGGCGGTTGATGCTAACGTACTTATTTTTGAGCGTATTCGTGAAGAGCTGGCCGATGGCCGCAGCCCTCAACAAGCCATTCACTTTGGTTACGATAGCGCATTTAGCACCATATTTGATGCCAACATCACCACGCTAATTGCTGCCATTATACTGTTTGCAGTAGGTACCGGCCCAATAGCTGGCTTTGCAGTAACACTTGCGATTGGTATTTTAACTTCAATGTTTACAGCCATTGTTGGTACCCGTGCGGTAATCAACTTGTTCGTTGGTGGTAAACGTATTGATAAACTTTCGATTTAAGGAGCTGACATGCAAATTTTAAGTTTGGGTAGTAGAACCCTTCGTTTCATGTCTCTTCGTAAAGTGGCTATGGGTTTTTCGACGTTATTAATTTTAGCGTCGTTTGCATCAGTTTTCGTTAAAGGTCTAAATTTTGGTTTAGATTTTACCGGCGGTACTGCGGTAGAAGTTGGTTTTTCACAGCCAGCAGACCTTAAAAAAGTACGTGCTGCGCTAGCTGATAATGGTTTTGCTGATGCATCGGTACAACTATTTGGTTCTAGCCAAGAGATTTTAGTTCGCTTAGCACCACGCGGTAGTGATGTTAAAGCTGAAGTGATTGGTAACCAAGTAATTGATGCGCTTAAAAAAGCAGATGACAGCGTAGTAATGCGCCGTATTGAGTTTGTGGGCCCAAGTGTAGGTGAAGACTTAAAAGAGCAGGGTGGCCTTGCCATGTTAACTGCACTTATTTGTATCTTAATCTACGTTGCATTTCGTTTTGAATGGCGCTTTGCTGTGGGTGCGGTAGGTGCACTACTACACGATGTTATTATTACTGTGGGTTTATTTTCGATATTAGGTTTAGAGTTTGATTTAACTATATTAGCGGCAATTCTTGCGGTAATAGGTTATTCACTTAACGATACGATTGTTGTATCTGACCGTATTCGTGAAAATTTCCGTAAAGTGCGCATTGACGATACAGTAGAAATTATTGATATTTCACTTACGCAAACACTTAACCGTACACTTGTAACCTCAATCACGACTATTTTAGTATTGATTGCTTTGTTTGCATGGGGCGGACAAACCATTCATGGCTTTGCAACTGCATTGCTGTTTGGTGTGTTTATTGGTACTTATTCTTCGATTTATGTTGCGAGTTCTGTTGCTATAGCAATGGGCGTAAGCAAAGAAGACTTAATACCAGAAGTAATTGAAAAAGAAGGTGCAGACCTAGACGCAATGCCGTAGTAGAGTCTCATTAAATAAAAACCGCTCCTATGAGCGGTTTTTTTATACCTGCAATTTATTAATTGTTCAGGCGTCTAAGTTTTCATTAGCGGATGTAACAGTGCAAGCTTACGAAAACAGTGCTAACTTTGTAGTGTGAATCGGTAGGACCTTTTTGCAATAATATATAAATCGCCATAGGTTAAGTCACCGGCCACTGAGGCTAAAATAAGCCAAGTGTTATCGCTCTAGTTATCTATTTATTTATGTGCTCAAGGGATGCTTTAGAAGTGTTTAGCCTTTCAGCCAATAATAGGTAATTTAAACAAAGCAGGTAATTATTATGTTACCAATAAAAGTTTCTATCAGTGTATTTAGTTTGTTTGTAAGTTTTTCACTTATGGCGCAAGAGCAAATAATTAATGTTGCTCAAAAGCAAGATACCCAAAACGCACGAGAAGAATACCTCAATGAGTTATTAGTACGTGCACTTGAAAGTGTTAACTACTCCGGTGTTATCCGAATGACCCCCATATCAGAACTGCAAAAGCGTAAGTTAATAAACCTAGATGATAACGAATTAGATATGTATTGGAGTATGAGCAGTCCAGAGCGAGAGGCGCTTGCTTTGGCGATAAAAATACCACTATTTAAAGGCTATATAGGTAAGCGAGCTTTATTAACTAATAAGCAAAACTTGGCGCGCTTTAAAAAGGTAAAAAATATTGAGCAGCTAGCTACGTTTTCGGCTGTACAAGGGCACAACTGGCCAGATACAAGAATAATGTCCTATAACGGATTACATGTAAGACCGCTTACTAACTACCAAGCCATGTTCACTTTAACGAGCCGTGGACGAATAGATTACTTTCCTCGTTCGTTTATTGAGGTTAACTCTGAGCTTGTTGAAAACAAACAAAGTAATTTAGTAATCGTGCCTAATTTATACATAAGTTATCCAACCGGTATTTATTACTTTGTGACTAAGAGTAAACCTGAATTAGCAAAGGCTGTTGAAGAGGGATTAATAGTGATGCAGGAAAGCGGTGAATTTGACGCATTATTTAATGAATACTTCGCAAAGGATTTAAATACACTACCTTATGCAAAAGGCAAAACGATAGAGATTAAGCTCGATAACCCTTATTTTTAGGCACAAAAAAAGGAGCCTGAGCTCCTTTTTAGCATGCTATTAATAGCATCAAATTAGCGAAGTAACGACTCAGTTAATACTGGACGAATTTCACGAATAATTGCTTGAGTCAATTTTGGTGAACCACAGATAATATTGCCGCTGTGGTTATAGTTATTACCACCAGCGAAATCTACAACCATACCGCCCGCTTCTTTAACCATAAGTTCGCCTGCAGCAGAGTTCCAAGGTTTTAAACCAATTTCAAAAAATCCATCAACACGACCAGCTGCAACGTATGCCATATCTAAAGCAGAACAACCTGCACGGCGAATGTCTGCAGTGTGTACAAACAATGCTTTAAACGCTTCAGTGTATGCATCCATGTGGTTTTTGTTTTTGAAAGGGAAACCAGTAGCAAGTACAGTGCCTGCAAGAACCGTAGTTTTGCTAACACGTAGACGTTTGCTGTTTAACTGAGTGCCTTGACCGCGAGATGCAGTGAAAAGCTCACCACGAATTGGATCATAAATAACAGCTTGGTCTAAACGACCTTTAACTTTAAGTGCGATAGAAACCGCGTAATGAGGGATACCTTTGATGAAGTTAGTTGTTCCATCGATAGGATCTACAATCCATTGGTAATCATCATCCTTGCCTTTATGCTCACCTAATTCTTCACCAACAATAGAGTGAGTAGGGTAAGACTGTAAAATAGTGTCACGAATTACGGCTTCGGCTTCTTTATCAATGTTAGTTACTAAGTCGTTAGCGCCTTTTTGTTGCACTTCAACTTTTGATAAATCTTCACTTGCGCGAAGTAAAATTTTGCCTGCGTTGCGCGCAGCGCGAACCGCAATGTTTAACATTGGATGCATGGTATTACCTTTGGGTTGTAAAAGAACGTTTATATATTTCAGCCGGCGTATTTTAGCGACTTTTGACATAAAGTAAACAATAAACCCCAAATACTTATGTTTGTTTTTTATACAAGATTGAAAAGTGTCTATATTTTTAAAAAATAATAATGAGCAATTAATAAGTCACTATGTTCCTTTGTGTGTTAATTAAATTGAATTAATTTTAAATAACGCTTTACCTAAAGTTAGCTTGAGGTTTTATCGTGCCCCTAACTTAATTGATAGGACAACATTATGTATTTAGAGCACGTAAACTTAGTCGCGAGTGATATAAATAGTATGCTTAAATTTTACCAAGCTGTATTTCCGCATTGGTCAGTCAGAAGTGAGGGCTGAGGCGATTGGCATGGAAAACCAAGACGCTGGGTACACTTTGGAGATGACACGCATTACATTGCGATAAGCAGTCATGGTGAGGGTGAAAACAGAAACTTATCGGGCCATCAAATTGGTTTTGCACACTTTGCTTATGTAACTAATAATTTAAGCGCAGTAGTAATGCGCTTAAATAAAGTGGGTTTTACAGTAAGCAAGCAAGGTAGCGAGAATCCTTTCAGAAAGAATGTCTACTTTATTGATCCTGCAGGGTTTGAAGTTGAGTTTGTAGAGTATTTAAGTGATATACCAAGCGAGCGAAATAACGATTTATAATAAAATACTAAGCAGCACGCTAAAGTGCTGCTACTCAATTATAGTGAGCGGTTATTATTACCCGTGCCAAACTGGGTTTTTAGCTCATTTGCAAAGCTCATAAATTTTTCTTTAATTGTGCGCTTTATTTTTACTTCAACCGATCCCATAACTGCCTTTCCTTCAATATGAATAGTAGGACCTTGGCGTTTGTTAAGTGATACCGATTTATTTTCAAGGCTACTTAAAATACAAAACATTTTAGACACTACATTTACATGCTCTGGTACGTAAATCTCATCGCTACCAAAAATACAGTTAACGTGAATAGTTACATTTTGATGCGCAAAAATGGCATCAGTAAAATCAAGTACCACCGATCCCATAAAGTTACTTAAATATATATTTTTTGGGACAACCCACTGACCGCTTCGTTCGTTAGAGCCTAAAATACTGCGTAATGTAAAATCATCATCACTGTTTTGCTGTGCACTATAATGTGGTTTAAATTGCGATTGTTTTTCTGCTTTATATTGCTGATCGGTATTAAGTGTTAAGTCTTCTACTAAGGCTAAAAGAGCGTCGTTATTAGGTGCATCCATCGCGCTATCGAGTCGTCTCTCAAATGCATCAACAGAAATAACCCCATGACTGTAATTATAAATTAATTGGTCAATTACTTGTTCGCGTACTTGCTCTATTGGGCGGTCTTCAACTTTTACAGACATGGGGCATTCCTTATTGTATTTACTATTGATACTGCTCTTGATGTTTGTATGCAAAGCACGCACCAAATATAATCACCCTAATTATCAGTAGGTTAATTTATAATGATGTTTTTTATTTTGTTATATTAACGATAGATTAACCAAAAATGCAATTATCTAGCTATTTTCACTATTTGAGAAATTTTTACCGAGTAGCCTGTAAATAGTTACACAACTATAGATAATGCCTCACTCCAAAGTAAACTCAACCTATTGAAATTTAAGTATAAATAAAGTTGGCCCAAAGCTCGCATTAGTTAAAGTGTCTTTAATCAAAAGGAGAAAGATTATGAAAACATTTAACAAGTCTATTATCGCAGCTCTAGTTCTTGGTACTACGGCTATGGGTGCCCAAGCAAACAGCTGGGAAAACGAAAGTAAAGATGCTTGGATTGATGGTAAGGCAGAAACAGTTCTACTTATGAACACTAATCTAAACAACTTTGACATTAACACTGATGTAAAAAATGGCAAAGTAGTACTTACAGGTAAAGTTAATAGCGAGCTTGATAAAGAGCTAGCAGAAGAACTTGTACTTAGCCTAGATGGTGTATCTGATGTTGATAACAGCCTTACTGTTGTTAAAAGCATGGATACCAAAGATAAAAGCAATGACATGATGGACGATGATGATAACGACCTAACGGACGCTAAAATCACCACTGTAATCACAACTCGCTTCCTGTTTGACTCAGAAGTAGGTGGTACAGACATTGATGTTGATACCGACAACGGTATTGTAACTCTGAACGGTTCAGTAGAGTCTGAAGCTGAAAAACAACTAGCAGTTAAAATTGCTAAAAATGCTGAAGATGTTCGTGACGTAGTTGATAAACTAGCTATTGTTGCTGAATAGTACAGTATAGTTAAGGCCCACTAACACTGGGCTTTACGCCTTTTTAATGCTTAATTTAAATGGAGTTTAGTCATGGATATTATTCGTATAATACTTTCAGTTTTATTACCGCCATTAGGTGTATTTTTGCAAGTTGGCTTAGGTATGCACTTTTGGTTAAATATTTTATTAACACTGCTAGGTTATTTCCCAGGGTTAATACATGCAATCTACATTATTGCGAAAAAATAATGACAGATTATATATTGTGTAAGCCGACTACTGAGGCCTAATGATAAAAGTGCCCCAGTACTGTTCGGCTCACAATATTAATTTTTAAAGTAAATATTTTTTATCAAAATCTAATTTTTAATTTACTCAAACTAAGTGATTTATTTCTTGTAACTCACTCCCAACATTCCCTCAGCCAAACCATTGTTTACTTCAATTAAGCTTTCTAACTAACAGTAGTGTTCTGATTCTGTATTGATGCCATTTAGGAAATCTTTAATATTAGTTTGTTTATATCTACAATACGCGGTTAATTACTCTATTATTTAGTGACAATAT
The DNA here is from genome assembly GCF_015864365.1 of Pseudoalteromonas sp. SWXJ133. Lineage (NCBI taxonomy): Bacteria > Pseudomonadati > Pseudomonadota > Gammaproteobacteria > Alteromonadales > Pseudoalteromonadaceae > Pseudoalteromonas > Pseudoalteromonas sp. SWXJ133. Next base: position 184,703 of record NZ_JADYXJ010000002.1, on the reverse strand, counting down.
TACCATCACTTCTAGTGTTATCATTACACCAAGCTTTTACGCATATTGAGGTAGCTAATTGAATATTCGACTTATACTGTCAGGCGTTGTGTCATTCGTTTTTTATTTTAGCTGGGCCTACTGGGCGAACAGTTCTGCAGATATTGCTAAATCGGTCACGCTTCAAGCTGCATTAGTACAAGGTTTGTATAGTGGATTTGTAACGCTGTTTTTTACTTTTATTTTAGAAAAGGTCGTCAACAAGTATAAGTCTAGTTATGTATCGCTTGCGTTCGTAACTCCAATTATTTGTATGTTTCATTCTAAAACACCACAAAACGTAGCAATACGACAAAGCTTCAATAATGCAATTAACTCTAGCGCCTCGTATTTAGGTAACAAAAAAATAGCAGGTGTACTTTTTGCGCCTATTATTCCGATTACTGTTCAATCGAGCTTAGTGATTATGGTGAATGTAATTAATCAGACACCTAATTTGACACTTACAGTAGCCCCAAGCATATTTTTTACAGCCTTGTATGCCTACACATATATGTTAGCTTTACTTAAAAAGTAGAGCGTTAAATACAAAAGACTACATGTGGGAGGAAGGTTTTTATAATTTAATGCAGAGAATATCGTGGGGAATATCTTGTATTTTATGCTTATACCCACCTAAAAGATTACTATTTAAGCAGTTAGCTTACTGATTGTTAAAATAAAGGTGTTTGGTAGTGACAAGCACCTAAAAAGTTTTTATACTGCAACCCGCTTTAGTCGCTCTGTGACTGAACGCTTCAAAAATTAACTGCCTAGCAGTTATATAAAAGTTGGCCCCTTAGCTCAGTTGGTTAGAGCACACGACTCATAATCGTTAGGTCCCCAGTTCGAGTCTGGGAGGGGCCACCACTTTTGCAAACTTTCCAAAAAATACCTACTCAAATTATTTAAAGCTACATGAACTTAATATCGTGTAATTTATGATTCTTTATTTACCTCTAATAATAAATATAATTTAAATAAAGTTAATCCATAGATTAAGCTAAGCTTTCTTAAATTTGAAAGAGTGCGAATGCACTATTAAATTCCAGCGTTAGATCGGACGCTATTCATGCTCTGTTTTGTAAATGACAATGAGCTGCACCTGATTTTAGAATACAAAAAAGCCCCTATTGGGGCTTTTTACTTACTAGTGTTTACTTCTATTGCTCAAAACTACAAGAGTTAACTAATTTTTACGGTATATCTCATGCTCAATATCGTAAATATTTACGCTTAAACTGTCTGATGCTCTGCAGTATGTTTTTAAGCATGAAAGTAGCAGTTCGCTTAACATTTGTTTTTGCTCAATTGAGCGTCCCGCTAAAATATGTACCGCGATATGTATAAACCCTGATTTTCCTGCGCCAAGTTGATATTGCTGATAAGCAATAGCGCGTGTTTTGATGGTTTCTAATTCAAATAAGTTACTTTCGAAAGCGGTAGTGTGAATTTTTTCTACCAGTACTTGTGGTAAAACAGGGAGGTCTTCTGAGTGTTCAATAATAATGTGCGGCATTTAGGCGTTTCCTATTATGAGTTACTGCATGAGCGAGAGTTAATTGTATCAAATACAACAGGGTTCGCTAAACCCTGAGCTATCTAAAATCTTTACTTTAAACTAATTTAGTCGTATTTATTTTTGATGTTAGTATAAAAACAAACAGGTGAACCTTCGCTTAGTAACGTAGGTGCCAAGTTACTTATATATTAATTAAGGATAAGTATGAAATTACCACAAAAATTTAAACGTTTAGCTTTACTTACAGGTGCAGTTGTTACATTAAGTGCTTGCTCTGACGATGTTGCATCGGTAAGTCTGGGGTTATTTACAACTAAGGATGTTGTGGTTAATTCGCAGCAAGATCCAATCCTTGAAGGCGTTACTTGTCATATTAGTCATATAGAGGCTAATTTGGACTTTTCTGATCCCTCTGATATGTCTATAGCATGTCGTCAAACGGGTCCTATTACAGCGCAGCAGCTACAAAAAATAGACCGCAGTAAATCAGGTGAAGTGATATTCAAATCATCTAAAAGTATATTATTTAAATCACTAAAAGTGCGCCGTATTTACGATGCTGAGAATCGTACTTTATTGTACTTATCGTATTCAACTAAAGAATCCAGTGGTAGCCACCACCATGCACTATCAACAGTGCCGCTATACAATACTCAAGCGTGGGATTGGGCACTTACACAAAAAAACTAAACTAGCACTAAAACTTATAAGAGCACCTTATGTTAGCTTTATTTAAATCGGCACCTTTATTGGAAGATCAAGAGCAGCAATGGCTTATTGATACATTTATTTGGGCTGTAGAAAATTTTGATGCAGAGTTTTTTACAAAGCACACTCAAATAATACTGCCAACGGCCACTTTTTTCCCTGATTCGGTATCGAGCATTGAGGAAATGGCGAGTAATGTTTTTACCCGGGTTACTAATTACGCGGGTATGAATGCATGGCCTATTCAATTAGTCGCACCTCAGCAGTTACAACCGCAAGTTTTTCCGCACTTTGAATTTAGTGATGGAATACGTGGCGAAGGCAGCCATCTAATTGTGCCGCCAAGCCATAAGGTCAGTATCTCTTTTAATCCTAATCAGATTAATCAGCCACAAGATTTAGTGGCAAGTTATGCGGGTACTCTGGCCACCATACTTATTCATCACGTTGGGGTGCTACCGCCAGGAGGTAGGGAGTATTTACCACAAGCTGCCGACGCACTTGCCTGTTTTTTAGGATTTGGTGTGATGATGAGCAACACGGTGTATCAGTTTAAAGGCGGTTGTGGCTCTTGTTATAATCCATACGCTAACCGTGAAGCTAAGTTAAGTGAAACACATACGGTATTTATGCATGCCCTGATTAGCTACTTTAAAAACGATAAAGTGTCTAAAAAGCATTTAAAGCCGCATTTACGTGGTCAGTTTAAAAAAGCGCAAAAAGAAATTAAAGCATTGGTAAATAACTCGGCTAACCCGCTGTTATTAGCTTATTCGCCAAACTAGCAAGGATCTGCGTGGAATACTTAGATGAATTTTTACTGATTGTTATTGCTCATTTTTTTGCAGTAGCAAGCCCAGGGCCCGACTTTGCCGTAGTACTTAAGCAAAGTGTGCAACAAGGAAGGCGCAATGCATTGTGGACAAGCGCCGGTGTTGGCGCTGCTATTTTACTGCACGTTGCCTATTGCGTTTTAGGTGTTGCGCTTATTTTAACGCAATCGCCTAGTTTATTTATGGCGCTTAAGTATCTTGCCGGTGCATATTTAGCTTATTTAGGCGTACAAGCACTCAGAGCTGCAAAACCTCCAGCAAGTAATGAAGGCGAGGCTGCAAAAGATGTTGAAAAAAAAACCGTCCAAGAAGAATCCGTTTGGCTTGCTTTTAGGCGCGGCTTTTTCACAAATGCATTAAACCCAAAAGCCACGTTATTTTTTATGTCATTATTTACACTCGTGATTAGCCCAACAACACCGACTAGCGTACAGGTCGGTTACGGTGTGTACATGGCATTGGCTACTTGGGCGTGGTTTTCAATGCTTTCAATAATACTTTCTAGAAATAATGTAAGGGGTTTTTTCCAACAACGCGGTTATTGGTTTGACCGTGGAATTGGCGTTATTTTAATTGCTCTTGCAGTACGTGTTGTTATTTAACTTATTTAAAAAGTACAGGAGATAAAATGCCGTTATATAATTTTTCGTTTGGCTCCAATATGTCATCTAATCGTTTGTTAGCGCGCTTACCTAATGTAAAGCGTGTAGGAACAGCGGTACTTAAAGGTTACGAGCTAACTTTTGATATGCTATTTAAAGATGGCTCTGGCAAATGCAGTATTTGCCCAAGCGATAAAGAAGGCGCGCTGGTTTACGGCGTTATTTATGAGCTTAATGAAGATGAAAAAGTTATTTTAGATGGTATTGAGGGCGTAGGTTACGACTGCGTAGATATAGCCCCAACGCTTCTAACGGGTGAGACTGTAACTGCACATTGTTATATAGCTAATACCCATGACAGCGATGTACTCCCATACGATTGGTACATAAAACACGTTCATCGCGGATCACTTGAAGCGGGCGTACCAAAAGAATACAGTGATGCGATATTAAATCGCGCACAAAAAAGCGATACCAATCAAGAGCGCGCAGCAATTGAATTTGCAGTTCATCAAAAATAATAAAATAGGATTGATATGAAATTAACCAAACTTGCCGCAATTGCACTACTAGCAGGCACTTCGTTTAGTAGCTGGGCACAAGTTGATACCAACAAAATTGACGACGTTATTAAAGCGTCAATGGCGCGTTTTGACGTACCCGGTATGGCAGTCGCCATTGTTGAAAACGATAAAGTAATATTTGCTAAAGGCTTTGGTGTAACTAATCTCGATACCAACAAAAAAGTAAACAAAGACACCTTGTTTGGTATTGCTTCAAACACGAAAGCGTTTACAACAGCAGCGCTTGCCAAGTTAGTTGATGAGGGGAAGTTAAGCTGGGATGACCGCGTAATTGATCATTTACCAGAGTTTAAATTATACGACTCATACGTAACACGCGAAATGCGTATTCGTGATTTATTAAGTCACCGCAGTGGGCTAGGGCTTGGGCAAGGCGATTTAATGATTTGGCCAAGTACCGACAAGTCAGTTGATGAAATTTTAGCGGGATTACAGTATTTAAAACCAGCGAGCAGTTTTCGTAGTAAATACGCTTATAACAACTTGATGTTTGTTACCGCTGGTGAGGTGGTTGCACGTGTGTCGGGTATCAGCTGGAACGATTACATCGAAAAAAATATATTACAGCCGCTGCACATGGATAACTCACGCGCGGGATTTTCACGTATTCCAAAAAGTAATAAAAACTGGGCGACAGGTCATATTCCTATGGATGGCACGCTTCATCCATTTTTTGTGAATTACTTAGAAGATTTTAGAGGTGCAGGTGCCATTGCTTCAAGTGTAAGCGATATGAGCCAATGGCTTCGTACGCAATTAGCAGGCGGTAAAATGCCAAGTGGCGAGCAGCTGTTTAGCGAAAAGCAACAAGCGCAAATGTGGCACCCACATATTACGTCTATGGCGTCTAAAAGTGCGTTTGAATCGTATCATCAGCAGTTTAGGGGTTATGGGTTAGGTTGGAGTATTGAAGACTACCACGGCTTTAAAAAGCTAGGTCATGGCGGTGGTATTTTAGGGATGGTATCGCAAGTTACTTTATTGCCTGAGAAAAAACTCGGTATTGTTATTTTATCTAATCAACAAGCTTTCGGTGCACTTTCGGCAGTAACCCATGAAGTACTTGAAGATGCACTTGAGCTCGAAGATAAAGACTGGGTAGAGGATTTAGCTAAAAGTCATTTTGAAGGTAAACAACAGGCGTACGCTAATGCAAAACCAGAAGCCCCCGCTGACTACCAACCACAATTACCAAACATTAATTACACCGGTACATTACATGATGATTGGTATGGCGATGTAATTATTGAGCAGCTTGATAGTAAATTGCATATTGATTTTACGCATACTAAGCGCTTAAAAGGCACACTTGAGCATTACACTGGTAATACATTTATAGTTAAGTGGGATGAAAAGCTGCTTGAAGCGGATGCGTTTATTCGTTTTGAAATGAGCTCACAAAACCGTGTAAACAGCGCTAAAATGCGTGCAGTATCAACACAAATTACCGACTTTAGCTTTGATTTTAGCAACCTACATTTAAAAGCAAAATAGCTAATAACATTGATATTCAAGGTATCGATATTTAAAGTATCGATATACACCAAAGTCGCAAAGCCACCCGTCGGTGGCTTTGTTATATTAAGCATTCAATTTACTTTGGCTAGGAGCATTTTATGCGTACTGCAGTTATTTCACACCCTCATTGCCGTAAACATAAAATGATAGACGACCATCCTGAGTGCCCAGAGCGCTTAGATGCAATTACCGACAGGTTATTAGCCAGCGGTGTAGATGTTGGCTTAACACACCTGCAGGCACCTAAGGCCGAGCGTGAGCATTATTTACTTGCTCACGATGAGGCTTTAGTTAAACACGTAGAAACTACACTACCAACCGAAGGACTCGCTAATTTAGATGGCGATACGTGGTTGTGCCCCGATTCGTTTAAAGCGATTGAGCGGGCAGTAGGTGCCGGATTGTTAGCTGTTGACGAAATACTTGCTGATAAACTCGATGCTGCTTTTTGTTCTGTGCGCCCGCCAGGGCATCATGCTAATAAAGATTCATCATCTGGGTTTTGTGTGTTTAATAACTTAGCTATTGCCGTTAAGTACGCTCAAAGCAAAGGGGTTAAGCGCATTGCGATTGCTGACTTTGATGTACACCATGGGAATGGCACACAAGACATTTTTATTGATGACGAAAACGTACTGCTTTGTTCGTTATTTCAGTATCCGTTTTACCCAAATACAGCGGTTAAAAATAATAGTCATATAGTTAATTCACCTCTGCCAATTGCTAGTAATGGCGACGACCTAAAAGAGGTGTTTACTGGGCAATGGTTACCAAAATTAAAAGCGTTTAAGCCTGAATTACTTTTTATAAGCGCAGGGTTTGATGCACACCTAGAAGATGATATGGCGAGCTTAAAGTTTGTAGAGGATGACTACATTTGGCTTACCGAGCAACTATGTGGTGTTGCTAAAGAGGGCGGCTGCAAAGGTGTTATTTCGTACTTAGAAGGTGGCTATGCGCTATCAGCTTTAGGTCGCAGTGCTGTAGCGCATATAAAAGTGCTTACTGAGGTTTAAATAAAGAGAGTGTTTATAGCCCTAATAAATCAAACGCCTGCGCTGTGCTTAGGGTTTTGATTTTACCAAGGCAGCATTGTCCTTCATTTAATAAGTAAGCTGTAACAAGCTGTGCTAGCTGCTCGCCATTCAATTCAGGGCAAACAGTGCCTTGTAAATTAAGGAAGTCACCTTGCTTATTAAGTACTCGCACATCGCTTAGTTCACTTTGCATAACGCTGTGTAAGCACTCTTGTTGCTCTTGTTGGTTATGGGCTATCTCAAGCTCATTATAAATAACCAATAACTGTGGATAGCTGTTTAACATAGCCCGTTAGCCTACGGTTACTTCATAAGACGTAAATTTACGAATATTAATAACGCCTTTTTCAAAAATTAAGTACTGGCCTTTAATACCTTGTAAAACACCACTTACAACAGGGTCTTTATCAAAGTTAAATGAGCTGATTTTTGTTGGGTATTCGGTTACTGGAAAGTTTAAATCAACTACATCTTCATCAAGTTGTTCTATTGCTGTTGCGCCAAATAATTCACTGAGCTCGTTTAGCTTTTCACTAATTTGTGGGATCAGCTCGGCTGCAGCTGCTTTTAAGTCAATTGCTTCGTTTTGACCTTTTAGCATATTGCGCCAATTCGTTTTATCGGCAATAAATTCAGCCAATGCAACTTCCACTAAACCTGATTGCAGGCGAGTTTGCACTTTAAAAATAGGTAATGCCTGAGTCGCGCCTTGATCAACCCAACGAGTCGGTATTTGTGTGTGGCGGGTAATACCTACTTTTAACCCAGAGGTGTTAGCGAGATATACATAGTGTGGGATCATGCAGTTTTCTTCGCCCCACTGTGGCTCTCGGCAAGTGCCTTGATCGTAGTGGCAGGTTTCTGGTTTCATAATACACATATCGCAACTAGCGAGCTTGCGCATGCATACAAAACAGTGACCTTGAGAATAGCTTTTTTTGGTTTTTTTACCGCAGTTAGAACATAAAATAGTGCCACTAAAGGTAAGCGTAAGCTCCTTACCTATAAATGCATTTAAGTCTACTAGGTGTTCACCTACAGGTAAGTGATATTGTACTGGTTCGGTTAAGCTCGATTTTAATTTACGCAGTGTGCCTTGCATCTTTACTTGGCCCCTAAAGATGTTAAAAAGAGGAGTCTAACATTTTTAAGCTATATTGGCTTTTTAAGAAGTGTAAATAGTCGGTGTAAGGCAGTGCTTTTGCGTATAAATAACCTTGGGCGTAGTCAGCGTTCATATCTTTGAGTAAGTGATGGATTTCCTGGGTTTCTACCCCCTCAATTGTTATTGATAAATTGAGGTTATGCGCCATATCAATGGCTGTTTGTACAATAACCTGGTGAGTAGGGTTATTAGGTAAATCAAAAACAAATGACTTATCTATTTTAAGTTCACTAAAGTGATAATTGACTAAGTAGCTAAGTGACGCATAGCCTGTCCCAAAGTCATCCAGTACTACTTTAATACCTAATGCGGTTAGCTCATCAACTAACTTTATAAGTGCATCTTGGCTATCTACGAAGGCCGATTCGGTTAGTTCAAATTTAAGTAACTGTGCCGGCACTTGGTATTTAATTAAAATATTTTCTACTTTTTCGGCTAAATTATTTATAGTTAAGTTTTTAGCGCTTAAATTTACGCTAATTGTGTGCTCGTTATAGCCATTTTTTGTAAGCTTGACTATGTCTTTACAGGCTTGCTCTATTACCCACAGTGTTAGCTCGTTAATAATGCCTGTGTGCTCAGCAAGTATTATTAGTTCTTCAATTGATAAGTTGCTGTAAGTTGGGTCGGGCCAACGTAATAAAGCTTCAGCACCACTTACGTGGTTACTTAATAAGTTTATTTGAGGTTGGTAATAAAGTGCCAGTTGATTTGTTTTGATGGCTTGTTGCAGCTTAGCGGCTAGAGCAACGTCCATCATTAGATTATTACCGTTTGACGATGACCCAACTTGATTAACGCTACCTTTTGCTTTTTTAAGCGCTAAATAACCACGCTTTAACCAATATTCAAAGTCGTTACTCTTACCTGCACTACTAATACCTATACTGTAACTAAGCTGCAGGTTTAGCCCTTTAATTTCATATTGTTTTGGTAGGCTGCTAATTATTTTAGTCAGTAGTGCTTCTAGCATTTCTTGGTTTTGTGTTTTAGTAGAAATACAGGCAAATACGCCACTGCTTAAATCGGCTAAGCGTGGGCTGGTGTTTAAATCTGTTTCGAGGTTTGTAAATTCGCGTTCATGGCTGAGTTCTAATTCAAGCTCTTTGGCTACATGCTTTATAAGTGTGTAGCCCTGAGAAGAGGTAATAATTGTATTGAGCGAATTAAAGTGACGTATTTTTATTAAACATAAAGTTGTTGAGCGGTTTTGGCTTTGTAGCGCCATAAATGCTTGTTTTAGCTTGGAGCTATTAAGTAACTTTGTTTGTTGTGTGTGCGTGGCATGGTAAAGCGCACGTTCGCGCTGATACCTTACTCGGTCAGCTAACGCCATTGCCATTAAAATAACTTCGCACAAAATAGCCATTAAAAAGGCATGGCGCGAGGTAAAGCTATAAGCCAAAAAGCCAGTGAGCTCCATAGGCTGTATTACCGCACCAAATATCAGCGGTATCCACGAAAGTACATAAAACTTAGCCCACCTAAAGCCGCTACGTAGCTTGTTATAAATTAAAATAATACAAACAACGTATAAAAGTGCCATTACACAAAAAAACAACGGGGCTGCAATGTACTCAGGAATAAATAGACTAGCTATAGCCATTACTGACATAAACAAAAGCAGTTTTACGCTCATTTTGTATCGCCAGCAATTGTCCTTGTGATAGCGTAAAAACATAGTACAAAAGGCGAGAGTGAAAAATGATATTGCGTAGTTAAAAAATATGACTTTTTCGTGAATATATAACTGCCATTGCACTGGCCATAAATAAAATCCAAAACCAAGCACTGCACCCAATAAGGTTAACGCACTAATGATATAGCCAATATAAATTAAATAAACACGGTCTTTTATGCCAAAATAAAGCACCAAGTTATAAAGCGCAGCCATCAATAGCACGCCTACAAAAATACCCCAGATCCCAGTTTGAGAGCGCACTAAGTCAATAAACTCTTTATCACGATATAAGTTTACAGGTGTTTTACTTATGCCGACTGTGTCTATTTTCATTACTAGGCGCTGTGACGATTTTCTTTCTACTAAAAAACGAATATGCGGTACGCTGTATTCAAACAAAGAGAGGGCTTCTTCTTTATCGCCGAGTTTATATGTTTCAATTAGTTTGTTGTTTTTATCGAGGCGATAAACCGTAAGGTGATCGACCATAGGGTTGTCAAAATGTGCCACAACATTTTGCTTGTTAAGGCTTTTATTTTCTAAATCAAGAAACAACCAATAGTTTTGCTGGCTAAAACTCCATGGAACATCTGAAAATGGTTGATGAGTAAGTAATTCAGGTTGGTTAATGATGGTATCGAATGTTTTAGTTTTGGTTTCGTCAATATAGTAGGCGTAATCGAGGTACATTGGAGCCGTTTTATCAATTGTATATCGTGTAGGCACGACAAGGTTTGATGCCAATGTACTGATTATAAAAAATATAAATATCAGTATGGCAACAGCAATTGCATGGTAACGTAAAGTTCTTAGTTCCAACGTTAATTTACTTTTAAAAAACCTTTTAATTAGTGTAGCACTAAAAAAGCGCAGATAAACTGCGCTTTTGTAGTTAAATTAACTGGTTATACCAATGAATAGGTATTACAGGCTATTGCTCGCGTGCAATAGCACGGTAAGCTATATCAGTACGATATTCCATACCATCCCAGCTAATTTGTTTAACAAGCTCATAGGCGCGCTGCTGCGCTTCTGTAACAGTGTTACCAAGTGCTGTTGCGCATAATACGCGACCGCCTGCGGTTACAACGTCATTGCCACTTTGCTTAGTACCCGCATGAAACACTTTTTCACCCGCAGGGTAATCAACTTTTAGCCCCGAAATTGCATCACCTTTAGGGTAATCACCAGGGTAACCTTTAGCTGCAAGTACAACACCAACGGCTGCGCGTGGGTCAAACTTAATCGTTGTTTTATCAAGTTCTACACGGTTAGCAGCTTCAATCAATTCAACTAAGTCTGATTGTAAACGTAGCATCATTGGTTGAGTTTCAGGGTCGCCAAAGCGACAGTTGTACTCAATTACTTTAGGGGTACCTGTTTCGTCAATCATCAAACCTGCGTATAAAAAGCCGGTGTACGGATGGCCTTCGCTTGCCATGCCTTCTACCGTAGGGTAGATCACTTCGTTCATAATACGCTGGTGGATTTCATCCGTAACAACTGGCGCAGGTGAGTATGCACCCATGCCACCCGTGTTAGGACCGGCATCGCCATTGTAAGCGCGTTTATGGTCTTGACTGGTAGCAAATGGTAATACGTTTTTGCCATCAACCATTACAATGAAAGACGCTTCTTCACCCTCTAAAAATTCTTCAATAACAACACGGCTTCCCGCATCGCCAAAAGCATTACCCGCAAGCATATCGCGAATAGCATCTTCGGCATCGGCTTCCGTCATTGCTACAATTACGCCTTTACCTGCAGCTAAACCATCTGCTTTTACAACAATTGGCGCGCCTTTTTCTTTTAAATAAGCTAGGGCTGGGTCAATTTGTTCAAACGTTTGATAATCGCCTGATGGAATATTGTGGCGTGCTAAAAAATCTTTAGTAAACGATTTAGAGCCTTCAAGCTGGGCTGCGCCTGCCGTTGGGCCAAAAATAGCCATGTTATGTTCACGAAACTTATCAACAACACCCAGTACTAACGGTATTTCTGGACCTACAATAGTAAGCTCTACCTTATTTTGCTGTGCAAAACTAAGTAAACCCTCTAAGTCGTCAACGTTTATTGCTACGTTTTCAAGTTTTGGTTCAAGTGCAGTACCTGCATTACCAGGGGCTACAAATACAGTATTTACTTTGGTGTTTTGAGCGGCTTTAAACGCAAGTGCGTGTTCGCGGCCGCCGCTGCCAATGACTAAAACATTCATGGCGAAAATTCCTATTTAAAGCGGTTTCTTAAATTTCAGCGTCATGCGGTCGCTTTCACCAATGGCTTTATATTTGTCAGCATCTTGTTCGCCGAGTCTTAAGCTTGGTGGTAGCGTCCATACACCTTTAGGGTGATCGGCTGTATCTTTTGGATTTGCATTTATTTCACTGCTTGCTACTAATTCAAACCCAGCTTGTTTAGCAAGGTCTACTACGTAGCTCTGCTTCATATAACCTGATGTTTTTTGATCTTCGTCAGCACGTTCTTCAGCTAAACGGTGTTCAACTAAACCTAATGTACCACCTGGTTTAAGGGCTTTATAAAAAGCTTGGAATGCACTTAATGCACCGCTTTTATCTTTGCCCATATACCAGTTATGCACATTACGAAAAGTTAAAACCATATCGGCACTGCCAGCTGGCGCAATATCTAAATGTGTTACAGGTGCAAACTCAGTAATTTTAACGCTACTAAAGCGCTCATCTTCAGCTACTTTTTGTTTAAAGCCCGCAAGAGAGCGTTGGTAGTAGCCAACTGATGAATCAGCAGGAAAGTGCGCGGCATAATAAGTGCCTTGCTCTTTTAGTGCTGGCGCTAAAATTTCACTATACCAACCACCGCCTGGCGCAATTTCAACAACTGTCATAGTTGGTTTAAAGCCAAAAAATGCAAGTGTTTGAGCCGGGTGACGATATTCGTCACGAACGCTGTTTTTAGCGCTACGTTCGCTTGATTGAAGTGCATGCTCAAGGCTCGATTCGTGGTTATGGCTAAGCGCCATAGTCGATGTCATCGTTAGTGTGGCTACAAGTAGCGATTTTAGCGCAAATTTCATTGTTTGTTCCTTCACATTATAATTTTAAATAGGTTATTGAATAATCAGAATACGTGAATTTATAGCAAACAAAAAGGGTTAAACCAACGTTTAACCCTTTGTGTGATTAGTGGCGGAAATGGCGCATACCAGTAAGTACCATTGCCATGCCAGCTTCATCAGCAGCTGCAATCACTTCTTCATCACGCATTGAGCCACCTGGCTGAATTACCGCAGTAATACCAGCGGCTGCGGCTGCGTCAATGCCATCACGGAATGGGAAGAACGCATCAGACGCCATAACTGAACCTTTAACTTCAAGGTTTTCGTCTGCAGCTTTTATGCCTGCAATTTTAGCTGAGTATACACGGCTCATTTGGCCTGCGCCTACACCAATGGTCATACCGTCACGGGCATAAACAATTGCGTTTGATTTAACAAACTTAGCTACTTTCCAGCAAAATAGTAAATCTTTAAGTTCTTGCTCTGTAGGTTGACGTTTAGAAACAACTTTTAAGTCGCCTTGCGTTACCATGCCTAAATCGCGGTCTTGAACTAAAATACCGCCGTTAACGCGTTTAATATCTTGGCCAGCTGCTTTACCTGTCCACTGTCCACATTCTAATAAACGAACGTTCTTTTTAGCTTCAACAATTTTTGCAGCGTCGCTCGAAATACTAGGTGCGATAATTACTTCAACAAACTGACGATCAACAATTGCTTGTGCAGTTGCTGCATCTAGCTCTCGGTTAAAGGCAATAATGCCACCAAATGCTGATGTAGGGTCTGTTTTAAAAGCGCGCTCGTATGCTTGTAGAATATTGTCCCCAATTGAAACACCACACGGGTTAGCATGTTTTACAATTACGCACGCAGGTACGTCAAATTCTTTAACACATTCAAGTGCTGCATCGGTATCTGCAATGTTGTTAAACGAAAGGGCTTTACCTTGCAATTGAGTTGCTGTTGCAACTGATGCTTCAGCAATGTCACTTTCAACATAAAAAGCAGCATCTTGATGTGAGTTTTCACCGTAACGCATATCTTGCTTTTTAGTGAACTGCATATTAATAGTACGAGGGAATTTAGTCTCTACAGCAGCTTCCTCGGTGTAATCAGGAACCATTTTACCGAAGTAGTTAGCAATCATGCCATCGTATTGTGCAGTGTGCTCGTAAGCTGCAATCGCTAAGTCAAAACGTGTTTTATATGTAGTAGAGCCATTATTGTTTTGCATTTCACTGATAACACGGTCGTAGTCACTCGCGTTTACCACGATTGTTACGTCTTTGTGGTTTTTAGCGGCTGCACGAACCATTGTAGGGCCGCCAATATCAATATTTTCAATAGCATCTTCAAGGCTGCAGTTTTCTTGAGCGACTGTATTCGCAAAGGGGTATAAGTTAACTACAACTATGTCGATAGCAGAAATGTTGTTATCTGCCATTACGCTTTCATCTTGTCCGCGACGGGCTAATATGCCGCCGTGAATTTTTGGGTGAAGAGTTTTTACGCGACCATCCATGATTTCAGGGTGGCCTGTGTGATCTGATACTTCAGTCACTTTTATGCCGTTATCAGCAAGTAGTTTACATGTACCGCCAGTTGATAATATATCAACGCCTTGCGCTTCTAGTGCGCGGGCAAATTCAACAATACCGGTTTTATCAGACACACTTAATAGTGCGCGACGAATGGGACGATGAGTATCCATTGTAGTTTGATTTCCTCAGTTAATGAGCTAGCTTAGAAGCGGGCATTTTAACTGATTACAACTCAAAAAACGACTTATAAAGCGCCGATGAGGGTGAGCATTTTGCAACTCGGCTATTAAACTACGGGCATAAAAAAAGCACCCTAGGGTGCTTTTTTAATAATTAGCTGTGATAAATCACAGCCAGCATATTAGTTCATTCCGTATTTTTTAAGCTTTTTACGTAAAGTACCACGGTTGATACCTAGTAAAATTGCTGCACGAGTTTGGTTACCACGTGTATATGTCATTACTTCTTCAAGTAATGGCGCTTCTAGCTCTGAAAGAACAAGGTCGTAAACGTCTTGCACATCTTGACCGTTAAGCTGCTTTAAATAGTGGTGAACAGCTTTTTTTACTGCATCACGCAATGGCTGCGGTTTCTCGTGTGACTGAACATGAGGGTTAGTGATAAATGGAGAAGTCACGTTTTGTTCGAACATTATTAAGTCTCTTTCTTTCTTAGTTAGCTGCTAGTGTTTTAAAGTATTGCTCTAATGCGACGACCTGTGCTTGTGGGTTGTCGAGCGCATTAAATACTCGCCTAAACTGACCATCACTGTCATGGGTTTGCAAATACCAAGATACATGTTTGCGAGCAATTCGCGCTCCCATTGGCTCACCGTAAAACAGATGGAGGTTTGTTAAATGCTCCATTAAAATACTGCGCACCTCTGCAATAGCAGGCGGCTGTAAGTGTTCCCCAGTTCGCAAATAGTGGTCTATCTCCCTAAATATCCAAGGGCGACCTTGGGCGGCTCGGCCAATCATAATGGCATCTGCACCCGTATAGTCTAAAACCTGTTTTGCTTTTTCTGGTGATGTAATATCACCATTGGCAACAACAGGAATCGACACTGAACGTTTTATATCCCTAATCGTGGCGTACTCAGCATCACCTTTGTACATACATGCGCGCGTACGCCCATGTACAGCAAGTGATGCAATGCCATAACGTTCAGCTATTCTCGCAATCTCTACACCATTACGGTTATCCGGATCCCATCCTGTACGGATTTTAAGTGTCACAGGTATATCAACAGCATTAACGACTGCATCAATAATCTCTTCCACAAGTTCAGGAAACTGTAATAAGGCAGAGCCTGCGAGTTTCTTGTTCACTTTTTTTGCTGGGCACCCCATATTGATATCTATGATCTGTGCACCGTTAGCAACATTGAATTGTGCGGCCTGCGCCATAAGCTCAGGATCTGCTCCTGCAATTTGCACAGCGCGTATACCCGACTCACCGCTGTGATCCATACGGTTCATCGACTTTTCCGTTTTCCAAACCTTAGGATTAGACGATAGCATTTCAGAAACAGCTAGCCCTGCGCCTAAACGACGGCAAAGTTGTCTAAATGGTCTGTCTGTAATGCCAGCCATTGGCGCGACAATTACATTATTCTCAAGTTGGTATTTACCGATACGCACTATATTCAATAGGCCTCTTTTCAAGGGGCGCTAAGTTTACGGTTTTTTTCACAAAAATCAAAGGCTATAAATTGAACAAAAGTAACTTTTTTTTGCCCTTTTCGTATTGACATTTGATAACCACATGACAAGTAGGTTGATTTGTTTGAAATTTATACAAGTTTTATTTTTTACACAATAATCAGAAAACTTTTAATATGTAAAAAAATAGTAAAGCCTGTTAAATACAGGCTTTACATGCAGGTTTTGAGTTAATGCTCTAAATTTGGTTATGCAGTTTATTACGCTTTTTTAGTGCCACTTACTCGAGTCCAATCACCTTCAACGGCAATGTCATCTAGTTCAATAAACGGTGCATAAATATCAGCAACTGATTGTGCTTGTTCTTCTAAAATACCCGACATTGCAATCTTGCCGCCAGGCTTTAATAAACCTAAAATTACACTGTGCAATTCGCGAAGTGGCTGGGCTAATATATTTGCCACTACTATGTCGGCGGTAAACTCAGGTTGGTTTTCTGGAAGGTATACTTCAAGTTTGTCTGCAACGCCATTACGGTTAGCATTATCGAGGCTTGCCTCAAGCGCTTGAGGATCAATATCAATCCCAATCATGCGCTCTGCGCCTAGTTTTATAGCTGCAATACCTAAAATGCCTGAGCCACAACCAAAATCAACAACCGTTCTACCTGTTAGATCTTGGCTTTCTAACCACTTAAGACATAAGGCCGTTGTTGCATGTGTGCCCGTACCAAAGGCAAGGCCAGGGTCAAGCAGTACATTTACTGCATCAGGATCTGGAATGTCGCGCCAGCTTGGACAAATCCATAGCCTTTCACCAAATTGAATAGGGTGGAAGTTATCCATCCATTCACGTTCCCAGTCTTTATCCTCAAGCTGCTCTATTTTGTATACTAAATTGTCTTTTAGTTCATCATGGCGTTTCAATAACGCAACGACTTCATTCATATCGTGATTAGCTTCAAACAAGCCAATTACTG
The DNA here is from genome assembly GCF_015864365.1 of Pseudoalteromonas sp. SWXJ133. Taxonomy (NCBI): domain Bacteria; kingdom Pseudomonadati; phylum Pseudomonadota; class Gammaproteobacteria; order Alteromonadales; family Pseudoalteromonadaceae; genus Pseudoalteromonas; species Pseudoalteromonas sp. SWXJ133. Next base: position 167,817 of record NZ_JADYXJ010000002.1, on the reverse strand, counting down.
TTGTATCAGCCCAAAATACAACGGTGCCAATTTTGGGTTCGTAAATAGGGGTGTCTTTTGCGTCAATAAAGGTTACTGAAGCACTACCCGCTTCCATTAATAGGTCACTTACTGCATCTGCTGTTGCAGCATTGGCGTTAATACGAATTTGGATCCAAGCCATGATTATTTCCTTCAAATAGAAAAAAGGCCGCTATAGCGGCCTTTTTAGTTTATATAGTAGCGCTAAATTATTTAGCGTCTAAAAAGCTTTTCAGTAAATCTGAGCGAGAAGGGTGGCGTAATTTACGCAGCGCTTTCGCTTCTATTTGACGAATACGTTCACGTGTTACGTCAAACTGTTTACCTACTTCTTCTAAGGTGTGGTCGGTATTCATATCAATACCAAAACGCATACGTAGTACTTTAGCTTCACGGGCTGTTAGGCCTGCAAGTACATCGTTAGTTGCGCCACGAAGAGACTCCATTGTTGCCGAATCGATTGGCGAATCAATAGTTGTATCTTCGATAAAGTCACCTAAGTGAGAATCTTCATCATCACCGATTGGTGTTTCCATTGAAATTGGCTCTTTAGCAATCTTAAGTACCTTACGGATTTTATCCTCAGGCATCATCATGCGTTCTGCTAATTCTTCTGGATTTGGCTCACGACCCATTTCTTGTAACATTTGACGAGAAATACGGTTAAGTTTATTAATCGTTTCAATCATATGTACTGGAATACGGATTGTTCTTGCTTGGTCAGCAATAGAGCGAGTGATTGCTTGACGTATCCACCACGTAGCATAAGTAGAGAACTTATAACCACGGCGATATTCAAACTTATCAACTGCTTTCATCAGACCAATGTTACCTTCTTGAATTAAATCCAAGAATTGTAAGCCACGGTTTGTATATTTTTTAGCAATTGAGATTACAAGACGTAAGTTAGCTTCAACCATTTCTTTTTTCGCACGGCGTGCTTTCGCTTCACCAATGCTCATTCGACGGTTAATGTCTTTAATACGCTCAATGCTTAAACCTGTTGTTTGTTCAATAACAGATAATTTATTAATGCTACGAATGATTTCTGGCTTAACTTCTTCAAGTTTAGCTGAATACTTTTCGTTACCCGAAATTTCTAAATCAACCCATGAAGCGTCAGTTTCGTTATTAGCAAAATGCTTAACGAATGTTTTCTTCGGTAATTTAGCAATTTGTACAGCTTGTTTCATGATTAGACGTTCTTGAACGCGAACACGATCCATCATTTCACGCATGTTATTTACCATGCGGTCAAACTGTTTAGGTATTAATTTAAAGGTTCTGAAAAGCTCACCAATTTCAAAAATGGCGGCTTGTGATTCAGGATGCGAACGACCTTTAGCTTCAAACGTATCACGTGCTTTATTGTATAAATCACGTAAATTTTCAAAATGAATGCGCGCTTCTTCAGGATCTGGCCCTGTGTCTACTTCTTCTTCATCTTCGTCATCGCTATCAGCATCATCTTTGTCATCTTTATCGTCATCAAGTTGCTTAGCACTTAATTCTGAACCGATATTAGTTGCTGAAATTGGCGCTGTATCTTCATTAGGATCGATAAATCCAACGATGATATCGCTTAAACGCATTTCTTCAGCTTCAAACTTATCCCACTGCTCTAGCAGGTAAGTGATTGCTTCAGGGTACTCTGCAACAGAAATCTGTACTTGGTTAATGCCTTCTTCGATACGTTTAGCGATTACAATTTCGCCTTCACGTGTAAGAAGTTCAACAGTACCCATTTCACGCATGTACATGCGAACCGGATCCGTTGTACGGCCGATTTCTTTTTCTACAGTCGCAAGGGCTGCAGCGGCAGCTTCAGCTGCGTCTTCGTCTGTCGTTGTTTCTTGCATCATTAATTCATCAGCATCAGGCGCGTTTTCGCTAACCTTGATACCCATATCATTAATCATGCTTATGATATCTTCTACTTGATCTGAGTCTATAATGTCTTGTGGAAGGTGATCATTTACTTCTGCAAAAGTTAAGTAGCCTTGCTCTTTACCTTTTTGAATCAGAAGTTTTAATTGTGACTGAGGAGTTGGATCCATAGAGATTGTTTCTTCCACTCTGATAAGTTGATACAACAGGCGCCATCATGTAGTTTGCATTAAAGCCAACTAGAATAATGTGACGCAGTGAATAGCACAGTATAACAGTTTAAATCAATTTTGACTAGCTGTTAGTGGCTTTTAACGCTGTCATTAACAAATGACACTCAAGTCTTTCGTCGCTACTAAGGCCTTGAGTCTTGTCCTTTATTAATAGGGTCTCGAGTCGATAATTTAAACACTGATCTTCAATAAACTTGAAAGTATTTTTAAAAACCGTCTCTAAACGCTCTTCATTTATGTCGTGTTGCCACGTTGCAAGCTTGATTAAGGGCTCGTAATCTTCAGTTCCTCTAAAAAATTCGAGTAGTTGCGCTGTGGTAATGCTTTCTTTTTCTAAAGCTTGCTCTTGTAAGCGTAATAATAGCCCTATACCAGCAATATTCATTTGTGCGAGTTCAGGTAAATATGGCACATTTTTAGCTAAGTTAGGGTGTTGAATTAAAATACCAATCGCTTGACGCATTGGTGTTATTTTAAACTTACGTTCAATCGAATGCTGTTGCTTTGGTGTTTTCAAACGGTTATTTAATTGCTCACGTGTTCTTCCGATTAAACGCCCTAATTGTTCAAGAATGTTTTCTTGATAAAATTCACTTGGGATTTTTTCAATTAATGGAAGTGCTGCACTGAGTAATTTAGCTTTTCCTGAGTCGAGTGTTAAATCAACTTCTTGGCTTAATTTATTAAACAATACCTTGGTAAAGTCATCTGCTTGGCTTAGGCGCAATTCGAATTGCTCCTTACCTTCTTTTTGTACAAGAGAGTCTGGGTCTTCGCCATCGGGTAAAAAAGTAAATTGCAGTGCTTTACCATCATTTAAATAAGGAAGTGCGTTTTCAAGCGCTCTCCAAGCTGCATCACGGCCAGCTCTGTCGCCATCGTAACAACAGATTACTTTATCTGTTGTTCTAAACAGCGTATGCATGTGCTCGCTTGTTGTTGCGGTACCTAGTGATGCAACGGCATATTCAATCCCTTGCTCGGCTAGGGCAACAACATCCATGTAACCTTCCACAACCATTACATGCTCAAGTTTTTTATGGGCTTGCTTTGCTTCATAAAGTCCGTATAGCTCAAAGCCTTTATGAAAAATTCGGGTCTCTGGCGAATTTAAATATTTTGGCCCTTGGTCGGCTTGCATTACACGCCCACCAAATGCAATAACGCGTCCGCGTTTATCGCGAATAGGAAACATTAATCGGTCGCGGAAAAAATCAAATTGTCTGCCTGGTGTTTTTTCTGAAGCTAGCTTTAATTCAACTAATTGCTCTTTTTGTTCTTTATTACGGCCAAGCTGAAGACATAATCCATCCCATTCGCTGGGAGCGTAGCCAATCATAAACTTTTTAACTGTTTCACCACTTAAACCACGGCCTTTTACATATTCAATAACGGCGGCAGAATTACTGTGGTGTTTTAATTGGTGCTGATAAAAGCGCGCAGTATGAAGCATTAAATCGTAATCAGAGCGCTTTTGCGCAGCAGTACGTTCTGGTGCTGAGTTTGTGCCCTGTTCTCGAGGTACTTCTAAGTTAAGCATGCTTGCTATTTCTTCAATAGCATCTACAAACTCAAGCTTTTCATACTCCATTACAAACGAAATAGCATTACCATTAGCACCACAACCAAAGCAATGATAAAACTGTTTGTCTTGCGATACGGTAAATGAGGGCGATTTTTCGTTATGAAATGGGCAGCAAGCTTGATAATCCTTACCTGCTTTTTTTAGACCTACTTTTGAGTCTATCAGGTCGACAATATCGGTTCTGGCAAGTAAATCGTCTATAAAGTTACGTGGGATATTTCCAGCCATTAGTAAAATACAGTCCTGAAATAATAAGAAGAATAACGAATATGAAATTTACTTTTTTATACTTGCTTGATGCAAAGTATAGCGTGCTTTAACTTACCAAAATGATAGCAAAATAAATAGGGAAGCTATAAAAAATTTCATTTTAAAGTAACCTAGTAGGTGTACTTTTTATCAAAGTTAAAAACAAAGAAACCGAGCGCAAGGCTCGGTTCACTTCAATCATACTTTAATGTATGTGGGAGTATTAGGCAGTTAATCGTTGCTTAATTAAACCAGAGATTTTGCCCATATCGGCACGACCTTCGGCTTTACTTTTGATTATACCCATTACTTTACCCATGTCTTGCATACCTGCTGCGTTAGTATCAGCAATAGCCGCATCAATGAGAGCAATGATTTCTTCTTCACTCAATTTTTGAGGTAAGAAAGTTTCAAGTGCCACTATTTCATTGGCTTCAATATCAGCTAAATCATCACGCCCAGCATCTTTGTACTGAGTGTAAGAGTCACGACGTTGTTTAACAAGCTTCACTATAACGGAGGTAATACCTGCGTCGTCTAGTTCTATACGCTCGTCAATTTCACGTTGCTTGATTGCAGCAAGTACCATACGAATAGGGTTAAGACGTAATTTGTCTTTAGCTCTCATCGCATCTTTTTGCGCATCTTTTAGCGTTATTAAAAGGCTCATTTATACAAGACCTAATATATTAGTATAATTTAACGCGACGTGCGTTATCACGAGAAAGTTTTTTCATGTGACGTTTTACTGCAGCAGCTTTTTTACGCTTACGCTCAGCTGTTGGTTTTTCATAGTGCTCGCGACGACGAACTTCTGAAAGGATTCCTGCTTTTTCACATGAACGCTTGAAGCGACGAAGTGCTACGTCAAACGGTTCGTTCTCTCTTACTTTAATTACTGGCATTAAAAATTCACCTACCTAAATTATGAGCGTTGCTCAAGTTGATCAAACATTGATCAAGTGGTTCAAAAATGGTGCGGTATTGTAATCCGAAGCAACACCACATGTAAAGGACAATATTAACAGAAACGCATCATGTAAAACAGTATTAATTTGATTGGCGCTGGTAGAGTTTGCAAAACACTTGGCCTGCCTTTTTTTCTTTAATTAACAACCAGTTGCTCGGGTTCTTGAAGGTGGTTAACTCTGTTTCTACTTCAACATAAATTAATGCATCATCGCTTAACCATTGGTTTTTTTCTAATAAATCGCAGGTTGTTTGCGCTAAATCTTTACGAAATGGTGGGTCAACAAATACAAGATTAAACGCTTCGTTTGTGTTTTTTTGCTCTAAAAAGGAGAGTGAATTAGTATGTTTAACGTATGCGTTGTCGAGCTTTAAAGTGCTAATGTTTTGTTCTAATTGCTTGGCAGCTGACGAGTCGAGCTCGATAAATGTGGCGTTTTTAGCAAATCGAGATAGCGCTTCAAATCCTAACCCACCAGAACCTGCAAAACAATCAAGTACATTTGTGTCACGCGTATCTTGCATTAGCCAATTAAATACAGTTTCTTTAATTCGATCGGTAGTAGGTCTTAAGCCTTCTACATTTTTAACAGGGAGTTTTCGGCCTCGAAATTGGCCACTAATCACTCTAATAAAGCCATCACTGGGCTTGTTAGTAGCTTTATTTTGCGTTGTTTTTTTTCTCATTTAGCTCACTAAAAAATGGTATATGGTATCTAGCTCAGATAATATTATGGGTGATTACGTGTAGCTTCATTTTTCAACCGTATTAAAAGTGTTACTATTGAACACTTACGTTTTGAATGGTTGTATTTATTAGCAACTATTGCTGGGCATTGCCAAGCTATTTCAAATTTTAGTTTATCAGATTTTTATAAGTGGTTATTAGCAAGTATGACAAAAAAAAGTAAATTCATGTCGTGGCTCGGTTTTGGCAAGTCAGATAAAAAAGAAGCAGAGCAAAAAGCAGCCGCTGATAAACAACAAGCATTAGCGCAAGAAGAAGCGCAGAAGCTAGAGCAAGAAAAGCTTGCGCAGCAGGCTGAAACTGAACGCTTACAAGCAGAAGCCGAAGCAGAGCGCTTAGAGCAGGAGCGTATTGCTGCTGAACAAATTGAAGCTAAACGTTTAGAGCAAGAAAAGCTAGCACAGGAGCAAGCTGAAGCTGAACGTTTAAAAGCAGAGGCCGAAACAGAGCGCTTAGAGCAGGAGCGTATTGCTGCTGAAAAAATTGAAGCTAAACGTTCAGAGCAAGAAAAGCTAGCACAGGAGCAAGCTGAAGCTGAACGTTTAAAAGCAGAAGCCGAAACAGAGCGCTTAGAGCTGGAGCGTATTGCTTCTGAACAAATTGAAGCAAAACGTTTAGAGCAAGAGCGTGCTGAAAACGCAGAAAAGATTGCCATTGAGCAGGCCAATGCTGAATTACTTGCAAAACAACAAGCTGATGCAGAAGCGCAAAGACAAGAACACGCACAACGTTTAGCCGATCAAGAAACGCAGATGCTGTTAGAGCAAGAGCGATTGGCTGCAGAAAAAATAGAGGCTGAGCGACTAGAGCAAATACGCCTTGAAAAAAAGGATGAAGCTGTAAAGGCTGAAAAGCTTGCAATAGAGCAAGCGAATGCTGAGTTATTAGCAAAAGAACAAGCAGATGCTGAAGCACAAAGACAAGATCAAGCAAAACGTTTAGCAGAACAAGAAGCGCAAATGCGTTTAGAGCAAGAACGCATTGCTGCTGATAAAGCAGAAAGCGAGCGCTTAGAACAAGAACGTATTACTGCTGAGAAAGCTCAGAACGAGCGTTTAGAACAAGAACGTATTGCGGCTGAAAAAACTCAGAGTGAGCGTTTAGAGCAAGAACGCATTACTGCTGAAAAAGTAGAAAATGAGCGTTTAGAGCAAGAACGTATTGCTGCTGAAAAAGCTCAGAATGAGCGCTTAGAGCAAGAACGCATTGCAGCTGAAAAAGTAGAAAATGAACGTTTAGAGCAAGAGCGCATTGCGGCTGAAAAAGTAGAAAACGAACGTTTAGAGCAAGAGCGCATTGCAGCGGAAAAAGCAGAAAACGAGCGTTTAGAGCAAGAGCGCATTACTGCTGAAAAAGTAGAAAATGAGCGTTTAGAGCAAGAACGCATTGCAGAAGAACTTGCAATAGAAGAAGCTAAAAAAGCAGAAAAGCCGAAAAAAGAAGGGTTTTTCTCTCGTCTTAAAAAGGGCTTGTTAAAAACTCGCGTTAATATAGGTTCTGGTTTTGCATCTATTTTTAGTGGTAAAAAAATAGATGACGAATTATTTGAAGATCTTGAAACACAGCTGCTCACCGCCGATTTAGGCGTTGATACCACCATGAAGTTGATTGATAGCTTAACTGATGCTGCAAACCGTAAGCAGTTAAAAGATGGTGATGCGCTTTATGAGTTAATGAAACAAGAAATGGCGGCGATGCTAAAAACGGCTGAACAGCCTTTAGTAATTACCAAAGATAAAAAGCCATTTGTTATTTTAATGGTGGGCGTAAATGGCGTTGGTAAAACAACGACTATTGGTAAGATGGCTAAGCAATTTCAAAGCGAAGGTAAGTCGGTTATGCTGGCTGCTGGCGATACGTTTAGAGCGGCTGCTGTTGAGCAACTTCAGGTTTGGGGTGAACGTAACAGCATTCCTGTTATTGCACAGCATACGGGTGCAGATAGTGCATCGGTTGTTTTTGATGCATTCCAAGCTGCAAAAGCACGTAATATAGATGTGTTAATTGCAGATACAGCGGGTCGCTTGCAAAATAAAGATAACTTAATGCAGGAGCTTGAAAAAATAGCTCGTGTTATGAAAAAAATTGATCCTGATGCGCCGCACGAAGTGATGCTAACCATTGATGCTGGCACAGGTCAAAATGCAATTAGCCAAGTGAACTTATTTAATCAATGCGTTGGCTTAACTGGTATTACGCTTTCAAAACTTGATGGAACTGCAAAGGGTGGTGTTATTTTTGCGGTTGCAGATAAGTTTAATATTCCAATTCGTTACATTGGTGTTGGTGAAGGTATTGATGATTTACGCGCTTTTAAAAGCGATGACTTTATTGATGCGTTATTTAGCCAAGATGAGGACGACGTTTAATTTACCAAAAGAGGGAGCTTGCTCCCTTTTTAATTGCGAGGAATACCAATTTTATTAGTAAACTAATTGAATTGGCATAATAAAAAAATGATAAATTTTCAGCAAGTAAGTAAGACTTATCCTGGAGGGCACCGCGCCCTCGAAAAAGTTAATTTTCATGTTAAACCGGGTGAACTTGCCTTTTTAACCGGCCACAGTGGTGCGGGTAAAAGTACGTTGCTTAAGTTAATTAGCTTAATGGAACGTCCATCGGCAGGCAGTGTATTTATCAACGGTGTTGATTTAAATAAAGTAAACTCGCGTCAAATTCCTTATGCTCGCCGTGATATAGGTATTATTTTTCAAAACCACCGTTTACTAGAGCGCTATACTATTTTTGATAACGTGGCACTGCCTCTTATTATTGAGGGTACTCACCATAAGCAAATAGCTAAACGTGTTCATGGTGCGCTTGATAAAGTAGGCCTGATAGACAAAATAAAATGTCATCCGTCTATGCTCTCTGGAGGCGAGCAGCAACGTGTTGGTATTGCCAGAGCAATCGTAAATTCCCCGCCAATTCTGTTAGCCGATGAGCCTACAGGTAACCTAGACCCTGAGCTTTCAATGGAAATCCTAAAGCTGTTTGAGGACTTTAATAAACACGGCACCACTGTTCTTATAGCGACGCATGACTTAGGTTTGGTTGCACGTATGAAGTACCGCAGTCTAACCTTAAAAGATGGCCGCATGCTTCAAGATCCGCTCGCTGAGGGAGCACTATGAGTTTACTTTTTAAAAGTCGTCAAAATAGTAACGACAAGCAAAAAAAATCAGTATTAGCTGGCAGCTATTTTTTCATTATTAATATTTTTCGCCAAGGTGTTCATAGCTTAGGTGAAATGTGGCGTACGCCGCTTGCATCTATGATGACTATTGCTGTACTTGGTTTGAGCCTAACGTTACCTGCAACACTTTATCTCGTTGTTAAAAACGTACAGCAAGTAAGTAGTGGTTTTGAAGAAGCGAGTGAAATATCGTTGTTTGTAAAAGAAAGTATGAACGAGCAAGAAACGCAAACATTAGTAAAGCGTTTAGCACTTTATCCAGAAGTGGAAAGCGTTGAATTTATATCAAAGCAAAAAGCACTAACAGAATTTAAAGACGTATCTGGCTTTGGGCAAGCTTTAGAGTACTTAGATAAAAACCCATTACCTGATGTGGTACTTGTTACTCCTACAAAACGTCACAGACACCCAAATGCCGCTAAAGTACTGCTAACTAAATTAGAAAGTGAACGTGAAGTTGATTTTGGTAAGCTCGATATAGCGTGGCTAGAGCGTTTAAATGCATTACTAGATTTACTGAAAGAAAGTGTAATAACCATCGCATTATTACTGCTTACCTCAGTGACGCTTATTATTGGTAACACCATCCGTTTGTCGATCATGGATAAAAAAGAAGAAATACAAGTAATGAAGCTAGTCGGCGCAACTAACACCTTTATACATGCCCCATTTTTGTGGACCGGTATTTGGTATGGTGTAATAGGTGGTTTATTCGCCTTTATATGCGTAGGATTAATGATGTGGTGGCTTTCAAGCGCTGTGAGTAGTGTAGCGGGGGTGTATCAAACAAGCTTCTCGTTAATTGGATTATCGCTTAATGAGCTCGGCTTTTTAGTGTTACTTGCAACAAGCTTAGGATTTGTAGGCTCGTACCTTTCTGTAAATCGATATATTAAAGAAATAGAACCCGATAAAGTATAAACAATCCTGCAAACTATAAGTGAACCAACCCAGCTTGATATGCGTATCGTACCGAACTGGGTTGTACCTCCTGTTATTAAAACTGTCATATTTATGTACTATCCTCCCATGAAGTAATGAGTTGTAAATAAGGTGATGCAGCGAGGTTAACCTGCTGCAGCCCCTCAATTCATCACTTATTCAGTCGCTTGTAGTAGACTAAACACATACTAAAAACTGCTTGATTTATACTTTAAAAAAGTTTTAAATTGGGGTTAGCACTCTTAAAGAAAGAGTGCTAAGATAGTTTCAAATGTTTATCACCGAGGTGAAAAATGAGTAAAGATTTATACGCAATGGCACTTACAGTCGGACAACAAAGCGCAAGCATGGACGGTTACCTTCAAGCGGTAAGCACTATCCCTATGCTTAAGGTTGAACAAGAGCAAGAACTTGCTAAAAAGCTTCAGGAAGAAGGCGATCTTAGTGCTGCCAAGCAACTCATTATGTCGCATTTACGCTTTGTAGCACATATTGCTAAAGGCTACTCGGGATACGGCTTACCACAAGCTGACCTTATTCAAGAAGGTAATATAGGCCTGATGAAAGCGGTTAAACGTTTTGACCCTTCAGTGGGTGTACGTTTGGTATCGTTTGCAGTGCATTGGATTAAAGCCGAAATTCACGAGTTTGTGCTTAAAAACTGGCGCATAGTTAAAGTTGCAACCACTAAAGCGCAACGTAAATTGTTTTTTAATCTTCGTAAAAACAAAAAGCGTTTAGGTTGGTTTAATCAAGCTGAGGTTAGCACTGTTGCTAGTGAGCTAGGTGTGAGTGAGAAAGAAGTTCGTGAAATGGAATCGCGCATGAGTGGCCAAGACATGGGCTTTGACCTAACGGGCGACGATAACGACGACGCACCAACAAGTACGTACTCTCCAGTGCAATATTTAACAGATGGCGCAGCTGATTTAGCTGACGACGTCGAACAAGAACAATGGAAAGAGCAAGCGCATACTCGTTTATTTAGCGCACTTAAAACACTAGACGAACGTTCACAAGATATTGTTAGCGCACGTTGGTTGTCGGATGATAAAGCGACTCTTCAAGAGCTTGCACACAAGTACAGTGTATCTGCTGAGCGTGTTCGCCAGCTTGAAAAAACAGCAATGAAAAAATTACAAAGCGCTATGAGCTAAACACAGTTCAAGCAGCAAAATTTAAAAGCCCTGCATGAAAATGTGGGGCTTTTTGCTTTAGATAGGCGCTTTAAGTGAATTATTCACAAAGAGATTTAGAGGCGCTGCGCTTTAGAGCTATTAATGTAGGTTGGTTTGAGCGCAGCGAAACCCAACGGGGTCCAACGAAAAAATACCCGACCAATTAGCGTCAGTATTTTCTATTATCGGTTGTCTGAAAACAAGCTTTAACCCTCTGGATTTATTTGCCTCTACTCAATATTAGAGGCGACAGCTATCATGATTTGGAGGAAGCTGTATTGAGAAATTTATTTTATTAGTGGTGCAATGAAACACCAAACCTAGCATTAATATCATCCCAATCAACATTATTACGCTTAAATATAGCTTTAACTTCTTCGGTTTCTTCGTCCAACCCAAAAGTTATATAGGTATTCGGGTAAGCTACTTCAAAATATTTACTGTAATCAGCAAGAATCATACTAATCCTAATAACGCCAATTTCAGAGATATATTCTCCGTCAATCATTAAAAAATATAGCTCTTTAACATCTTCTGTGAAAATGCGGGAGAAATTGTCTAACATACTTATTCCAAAAAGCTCTAATTCATTAATACCTTCGGCTTCATGATCGGCATTAAATGTATAGCCTTCCGATAGTTTTTCAGAAAATACATTTTGTAAAAACTGTGACATTGAAACCGATGTGATTGGAATATCTAAATTTCCAGAGTTTGTAGCCTCTTTTGTATTTTCTGAAATAATATCTATTTCTTGGGAGATATTGTTAAATTCTCGGTCCGCCATTTCTAGAACGCCGGCTACGATTTTAAAGCGTCTACTAATATCGTCAGGGAGTTTCCCTGAAAACTTATAATTTCGATCATGCTCAATTTCAGCCCAAGCATGTTGTAAGATAGTTCGTATTTGTATTTCAAATACTTTGTCTTGAAATTGTTTATATTCAGGTAGTTTCATTCGGTCTGTTTTTAAACTAGCTACGTAATGAACTGATTTGTAGCCAACTTTATCGATTCCTAATGCATCACTTTTATTTGAGCTATTGGCAGGGTCAATAGCAAAATTTTCTTCTATTAATTGACATATAACTGATATTTCGTCTTCAACATATGTGATAATTCTCACACCAGAAAAGTCTTGAATTTCTTTTATTGGATCTGTGTATTTATCATTTTTCCCTTTATGCCTAACACTATCGATCGTTTTAGTTCTAGAGCTAACTAAATGGTAAGGGGTATTGTTTATCTCAAAGACTTCTGACAATAACGACTCAACTTTTTTTGATAATCTTTTGTAGATAGGTTCATTTTTTATATACCAATCAACTAACTTATTTTCCATTGATTTCCAATGTTCAGTGCAAAGCTCGTAGCTTATTCAGTCCGCTTTACTTGTGGTGTATAACATCTCAAAACGGTTGATTTTACAGGTTGTAATAATTTCACCAACAGGTACATTTGTAAACAAGTAATTAAAATAACAAAAACTCAAAGCTTCTTATTTTGTATCAAAACGGCGGGTAGTAATGTATCGAACAAAATTGTAAACTCTATACTTATAGAGCTAAGTTTTAAGCTATGTGAATGTCGGGTAATCGATGCAAACTGTCACTCAATTTTACTCTTATATCGTTGGTTTTTATTGCTTTAACCCACAACCTACGGTAGTTAATATAACGACGGCCTATGCTGTTCTCCTAGTACCTGTTCTCTTGCAACTTGTCGCTTTTAACTTACAATTTGACAGCTGACTGATCTGACCGTTTTACCGCGCACTTATACCTTTATGCTCGGCCTGTGCGAGCTGTATATATTTTCTTTCTACTAATTGCGAAACCGGCACGAGCTCAAAACCTTGCTTAGTTAGCTCGGGTAAGGCATGACGTAAAAATTCGATTGTTTCTGGATAGGGATGAGCAATTGCAATAGCGGAATTATGAGTGATGGCTAGTTGTTTTAATTCTTCAAGCCTTAGCTGCAGTTGTTCTGGTGTAGTTATATTGTCTAAGAACACTTGGCGACTAATATTGGCAACACCTAAAAAGTTAGCAGCATTTTGTGCTTGGCTTAAATCTGTTGTACGGCTATCTAAAAAATATAAATGGCGCTTTTTAAGCACTTCCATTGTCCACTTCATAGCTTGGCTTTGCTGCGTAAGCGCTGAGCCCATGTGGTTATTAACGCCTTTAACTTGCGGTAAACTAGCGAGAGCGGTTCCTAGAGTTTGCTGAAGCTGCTCTTTATTCATATTTAAAGTAAGCGCGCCAGGTCCGAGTTCTTTACCGTTAAGTGCCTGCATAGGTACATGAAGTAATAGTTCTTTATTTGATTGACTAGCAAGCGTTGCAAAAATTTGCGAATAAGGAGTATGGGGCAAAATTGAATACGACAATTGCCCTGGTAAGGAAAGGAACTCTAAGTCCCGTTGATGATAGCCTATATCGTCTATCACTATTGCTATTTGTTTAGCGCTAATTGTTGCTGAGCTAAAACAAATAGCTAATATTAGCCATTTTGTTATTTTCACGTTTATAGTTTTTATTATCTTTTTAGCTTTGTTTAACAGCTTATACAAGCTACTGCATGCTGAGTAATTGTTTGGCTTTAACTAACTGTAAGTCGGCTAAGTTACCAGTAAGTAATTGCGCGTTACTGTTAGTGTGTTCATTTTTTATTATAACGGCTTTATTACTTTGTGAAAGGTTTGTTTGATTAACCGCCACATCTGGGGTTATTCCTATTCCATCAATCGATTTACCTAGCGGCGTAAAGTATTTAGCTGTGGTGAGCTTTAATGCAGTGTTGCCGTCACCTAGCGGAATGAGCGATTGTACAGAACCCTTCCCAAAAGACTGACTGCCAACAACGGTTGCTCGTTTATTATCTTTAAGTGCTGCTGCAAGTATTTCGGCTGCAGAGGCTGAGTTTTCATTTATAAGTACAACAATGGGGGCATTTTTTAGAATGTCTCCACGCTTTGCATAAAATGCTTGGTTGGCATCGTAAAAACGTCCTTTAGTAGTCACTATAGTGCCACTTTGTAAAAATAGGTCTGATACCGCTACTGCGCTTTGTAATGTACCCCCTGGGTTATCACGTAAATCAATTACTAAGCCTTTAAGTGGGTAACCAAAGTGGCTTTGCAGGGCAGCAACTTGCAGAGCAACCTCATGTAATGTGTGGTTAGAGAAGTTATTGATAGCTATATAACCAGTACCAAAATCTAGAAGTTCGCTTGTTACGCTTTCGAGGTTTATTTGGCGGCGTGCTACATGAAACGTGAGTGGGTTTTTATTGTTATCACGACTTATAATTAGGTCTATATTTGAAAATTTACTGTCTCTTATTAGTGTTGCTACTTCATCGATTGTAAGGTTTTGGGCTGCTTGGTTGTTTACACTTACAATAATATCGCCTGGCAAAATACCCGCTGCTTTTGCGGGGGAGTTATTAACCACATTAACAATAGTCATATTCTCGTCGATATTTTTAACCTCAATACCGATACCGGTGTAACGTCCATTTGTGTTATCAAATAATGAGGTTAGTTCGTGCTCATTTAAGTACTTAGAGTAAGAGTCGAGCTTTGAATATAAACGCTCAAACTGTTGGCTATTATATTTAATGTGGTGGCTATTTTGTAAGGTGAGATCTTCAACATAGTAGGCATGAATGTTAAAGAGTATTTCGTCTATTTGTTGTCTTTTAAGATCTTTAATCGAGCTTGCTAGTGCGTTACTAGAAAAAGCGATTAAGGTTAGTAATACAAGCAAATACAGACTTATATAAAAGCCTGTATTTTTTTGATCAATGGTAGTTACTACAGTTTTTTTAGTTGTCATCAGCTGCTCCAGAGCGGTGCAGCGATTTATTTAATTAAATGCGTTTGCACCATTTTACAGGATTTACTGCGCGTCCTTTGTGGCGTATTTCAAAGTATAGACCAGAACTAGCTTGTCCGCCGCTTTGGCCAACTAAAGCAAGGGTTTCGCCTTCGCGTACCATGTCGCCTACATCTCTTAGCAGTGTTTGGGCATGACCATATAGGCTCATAAAACCTTCACCATGGTCTACAACAATTACCCAACCATAGCCCTTTAGCCAATCGGCAAATACAACTTGGCCGTTATGTACGCTATTAATATTAGTGCCTTCTTTTGCACCAATTAATACGCCTTTCCAATCAATACCACCATGTTTACGTTGGCCGAATGTGTGCTCTAACTTGCCTTTGCTGGGCCAGTCTAATTTGCCTTTGTTTTTATTTAGGCCCAGTAATTCAATTTTCTGTGTTTTTTCTTTTTCGAGTTCTTCAATTGTTGCTACTAAAGTTTGTTGGTTTTCTTTTAAATAGTTTATTGAACTTTTGGTGCTGTTGAGCTGAGCTTGTAAATTTTTAAGATTAGCTTGGCGTTCACTTTGTGCATTAAGCAATGCAGTTTGACGTCTTTTTTGCTCATCAAATAAAAGCGCTAGTTTTTCTTGTGTTTTAACAAGCTCTTCTTGGTTTTGTACTATTTGCTGTTGAAGGTCTTTTAGATCTTCAATTTGTTCAATACGGGCTTTATTTAAGTAGTTGTAATAACTAAGTGTGCGCTCAAATTTTGCAGTGTCTTCTTGATTTAACAGCATTTTAGAGTAGTCGTCGCCACCGGCCATATAGGCGCTTTTAAGTTGCGCGGCTAAAATTTTCTGAAATTGAGTGTGCTTTTTATCGAGCTCATCGGCTTTATTTTGTAGCTCTTTTTGCTGTGTTTTAGTTTCTTTTACTGATTGTTCTGCCATGTTAAGTGCTTTAGCATTTTTAGCTATATCGAGTTCATGGCTTTTTAGGTTTTTTTGTAGCGACGCTATTTTTTTTCTTTGGGCGTTATACTCAGCTTGGCTTTGCTCAAGTGCATTTTGAACTTCTGATAAGTCTTTTTTAGTACGATCCTCATTAGCAACTGCAGATGCAGTCACTAATGAAGTGAGTATTAAACCGCACTTAATTAACCGGTTAATACGTCTATTCATGTGTTATTTCAACATCATGATAGGCGTACCAGTCATTTCGCTTGGTTGCTCCATGCCCATTAAGTGAAGCATTGTAGGGGCTACATCGCTTAATGCTTTACCTTGCATAGGCTCTGCATCGCGACCAACATATATAAAATGTACCGGTTCACTAGTGTGGGCAGTATGCGCTTGGCCTGTTTTAAGATCAGCCATCTGCTCAGCATTACCATGATCGGCTGTTATTAGTGCTTCACCACCAAACTCTTCAAGTGCATCAACAACACGTCCGATACAGCTATCTACAGCTTCACAAGCTTTAACAGCAGCTTCAAATACACCTGAGTGACCAACCATATCGCCGTTAGGGTAGTTACAAATAATAGCATCGTATTTTCCGCTTTTAATTGCTTCTACGAGTTTATCGGTTAACATTTCTGAGTTCATTTCAGGTTGTAAGTCGTAAGTTGCAACTTGCGGCGAAGGAATTAGTTCGCGTGTTTCACCTTCAAATTCGCTTTCGCGACCGCCACTAAAGAAAAACGTAACGTGTGCGTATTTTTCGGTTTCTGAAATACGAAGCTGTGTTTTGTTATTTTTTTCAAACCATTCACCAAGTACATTTACTAACGGTGTTGAACCAAAGGCAACAGGGGCATCTATATCAGCTGCGTACTCTGTCATCATTACAAATGCGCTAAGCTTTGGTGTTCTTTTTCTTGCGAATCCATCAAAATCAGGCTCAACAAAAGCGCGAGTAATTTCGCGGGCTCTGTCTGCTCTAAAGTTGGCAAAAATTAGAGTGTCGCCATCGTTAATTTCGGCTGGCTCTGCACCTGTTGGTGTAATAGTTGTAGCAGCTACAAACTCATCGTTTTCGTCGCGCTCGTATGCTGCATTAAGTGCCTCTACGCCGTTATCAAAATTAAAGTCGCCTTCGGCTAATGCAATTACATTGTAAGCTTTTTCTACTCGGTTCCAGCGGTTGTCTCTGTCCATTGCGTAGTAGCGACCAACAAGTGACGCTAAACGACCGCATTTAAGTTCGCTAAACAATGCTTCAATACGTTCGATTGATGCTTTAGCGCTACGTGGAGGTGTGTCGCGGCCATCTAAAAAGCCATGAAAGTAAACTTCTTTAGCGCCACGTTTTGCAGCCAGTTTTATACTAGCAACAATGTGATCTTCGTGACTATGTACGCCACCTGGGCTTAAAAGACCCATTATGTGAACTGCTTTTCCTGCACTTACCGCTTTATCTATGTTTTCAACTAGGGCTGGTGTTGAGTCAAATTCGCCATCGTTAATTGCTTTGGTGATACGAGTAAAATCTTGATAAACAATGCGCCCAGCACCTAAGTTTACATGGCCAACTTCAGAGTTACCCATTTGGCCATCAGGAAGACCCACATCTAAACCCGAAGCTGATATTAATGTGTGAGGGCGTGTTGCCCATAAATTGTCTAATACCGGTGTGTTAGCTGCAAGAATGGCATTGCTCTGCGTATCTTCGCGGTATCCCCAACCGTCTAAAATCATTAATACCAGTGGTTTTTTATGCTCTGTCATAATAGCTCCTGAAAATTAGTATCTGTTGATGGATACTGTGCACCTAAAAAGGTTTATTAGCGTGGTTTTAGCATACCGTGTTTTTAAGCTAGGATCAGCATTGAAAACAAGATATTAATTTTTTTCACTTACTTTATATATGGGGGGCTTTATCGTTTTTTAAACGCTTCTAAGTACTCCTAAACTCGCATTTTAGGTTGGTTTGGGTATACTTGCGTGGCTAAAGTACAAAATCCTTAAAACATCACGTTTTAAAACATAATTTCATAGTGGAAGTAGAATGGATCAATATATTGAATTTATTACAAATCATCCCATTTTAAGCCTTGCTTGGGTTGGTATTGTTTTCCTTATTGTTAGTGGCTGGATAAAAAGTAAGTTTTCAGCTGTTCGTCAAATAAATCCTCAGCAGCTTACGTTACTTATAAACCGTGATGACGGCCAAGTAATCGATATACGTGCACAAAAAGAGTTTAATGCAGGACGTATTTCTGGCGCTGAGCACTTAAGCCCAGAGAATGCGAAAAAATCTGACTTTTCAAGCCTTGAAAAGTACAAGACTAAACCCATTATAGTTGTATGTACTACAGGTATGACTGCCCAAGGTACTGCAGCCGCTATGAGTAAAGCTGGTTTTGAACGAGTTTACTTATTAGCAGGTGGCATGGGTGCGTGGCAATCTGCCAGCTTACCAACTACAACAGGTCGCTAATCAGTTTAGCTAGGCCGATAGAGGATTTATTATGAGTAATGTTGTTTTATACACTAAGGCGTATTGTCCATTTTGTCAGCGTGCTCTTTCGCTTTTAAATAGCAAAGGCGTTGAATACACTAATTATGATATTGGTGTACAACCAGAGCTACGTGCCGAAATGATTACTAAAGCTGGTGGTGCAAGCACAGTACCGCAAATTTTTATTAATGATGAACATATCGGTGGCTGCGACGACATGATGGCTATTGAAGCGCAAGGTAAACTTGACGCTAAGCTAAACGCTTAATTTAATTATAATAACGAACAAGTTAGGAATAACAATGAACGAAGAAAATCAAAACGTAGCAGCTGCAGAAGCCGGCGCACAATTTACTATTCAACGTATTTACACTAAAGATGTATCGTTTGAAACGCCAAACTCTCCGGCTATTTTTCAAAAAGAATGGACGCCAGAAGTTAAGCTAGACCTAGATACACGCTCTAATAAACTAGACGAAGGTGTATTTGAAGTTGTTTTAGCGCTAACTGTAACCGCTTCTCTTGGTGAAGAAACTGCGTTCTTATGTGAAATTCAACAAGCAGGTATTTTTACTATTGCTGAAGTTGAAGAAGTGCAACTTGCGCACATGCTAGGTGCATTTTGTCCTAACGTGTTGTTCCCATATGCACGTGAAGCTGTTTCAAACCTTGTTAACCGTGGTACTTTCCCACAGCTTAACCTTGCGCCAGTTAATTTTGATGCGTTATTTGCACAATACATGCAACAACGTACTGCGCAAGCTGACCAGGCTTCAGCAGACGCATAACTTATGAGTACAGCAACTACAGCTGTTACTGTATTAGGGGCGGGGTCTTACGGCACCGCCCTTGCTATTTGTTTAGCCCGAAATGGTCACCACGTGACACTTTGGGGAAGAAATAGCGACGACGTTGCCACGCTTGCAGCTGAGCGGAAAAATCAACGTTACTTACCTGATGCTCCTTTTCCAGATACTCTTACTCTTGAAGCTAACTTACAACATGCCGTTGCTAGCAGCGCTATTGTACTTGTTGTTGTGCCAAGCCATGCTTTTGGCGACACACTTGCGCAGATCAAACCTGCATTGCAAGACGGTGCTAAAGTAGCGTGGGCAACTAAAGGGCTTGAGCCTAATACTGGACGTTTGTTACAAGAAGTGGCTTTGCAAGAATTGGGTGATGATATTCCACTTGCGGTACTGTCGGGTCCTACGTTTGCAAAAGAAATGGCGATGGGTTCACCTACAGCTATTTCAGTGTCTTCTACGTCACCTGAATTTGCTCAGCAGCTTGCTGATTTACTTCATTGTGGTCGCTCATTCCGTGTGTATAACAATGATGATTTTATTGGTATACAGCTCGGTGGTGCGGTTAAGAATGTAATTGCCATTGGTGCCGGTATTTCGGACGGTGTTGGTTTTGGCGCTAATGCGCGTACCGCACTTATCACCCGAGGCCTTGCAGAGCTTACTCGTTTAGGTTGCGCTCTTGGTGCTAAGCCAGAAACCTTTATGGGAATGGCAGGCCTTGGCGATTTAATACTAACGTGTACAGATAACCAATCACGTAATCGTCGATTTGGTTTAGCGTTAGGTAAAGGCGAAAGCGTCGATGCTGCTATTGAGTCAATTGGTCAAGTAGTGGAAGGCTTTAGAAATACCAAAGAAGTGTATTTATTAGCGCAGCGTAGCGGTGTAGAAATGCCGATTACCGAGCAAATTTATAAAGTGCTTTATGAAAATAAAGATATGAAAGAAGCTGCAATGGCGCTATTAGGCCGAGAGCAACGTTCTGAATAATTTTATAAGCGTTTATAAAACTAAAAAACCGACGTTATGTCGGTTTTTTGTTGTTTAGCTCAAAGCTATTTACTGCGCGTTAGGAAAACCCAACTGGCGCCAAGACTCGTAGACAAACACAGCTACTGCGTTTGACAAGTTCATGCTGCGGCTATTGGCTTGCATAGGAATACGCACACGCTGCTCTTTTGGCAGTGCTTGGATCATATCGTCAGGCAAGCCGCGAGTCTCTGGGCCAAATACCAAGCAGTCACCCGCTTCGTAACTTGCTTCATGGTGAAACTGACTACCTTTGGTTGTACATGCATATATTTTTTTTGGTTTACATTTTTCAAGGTAATCTTCAAATGAGGCATGGCGTTGAACATGACTAAATTCATGATAATCAAGTCCTGCACGTTTCACGCGCTTATCGTCCCACTCAAAACCTAACGGCTCAATTAAATGTAATGCATAGCCGGTATTGGCACATAGGCGAATAATATTACCAGTGTTAGGCGGTATTTCAGGTTGGTATAAAACAATATCCAGCATAATGAGCCTTATAAAATAATCTGTAGTTTGACGAAGGGCAGTATACACGAAACCTTTTAAAAAAATGATATACTCACACTATTGAGTACTCCTAATTATCGGATTAAAACGTGCATAACCGTAGCTACGAATTTTGGGTTAAAACTTCAAGCATTGTTACCATGGTAATGGTTAGTTTAATGATTGGCGCAAAAACATGGGCATGGCTGGCTTCTGGCTCGGCTTCAATGCTTGGCTCGTTAACTGATTCGTTAATGGATATTACTGCCACCGCCATGAGTTTTTTAGTGTTAGGTTACGCACTGCGCCCAGCGGATGATGACCATAGATTTGGACACGGTAAAGCCGAAGCACTTGCAGGATTAGGGCAAGCTGCGTTTATTGCAGGCTCAGGTTGCCTACTTGCTTTTCATGGTATTGAGCGATTATTTAACCCTATACAGTTAAGCCATTCTTTATTAGGTGTGTGGGTAAGTATTTTTGCTATTGCGTGTACGCTGGTCATTGTATTTGTACAAAACAAGGTGGTTAAGTATACCGATTCAATTGCTATAAAAGCCGACTCAGTACATTACAAAGGTGATTTAATATTAAATGCCGCTGTGCTATTAGCTATTTTGTTAGCTTATTATGGTGTGTTGTATGCAGATCCTGTTTTTGCGATAGGTGTAGCAGGTTATTTGCTTTATAACAGTTGGGATATTGCTCGCGATAGCGCCGATCATTTAATGGATAAAGAGCTGCCAGATGATGAAAAGCAAAGCATATTTGATATAGCCAGAGCCCATGCAGATGTACACGGCGTACATGACATTCGTACTCGTCAAGGCGGAAAAGTTAAGTTTATCCAAATGCACTTAGAGCTTGATGATCATTTAAGTTTGATTCGCGCACATAATGTGGCTGATGAAGTAGAGGCAATGCTTAAAGAACGCTTTGAGTCTGAGGTAGATATACTGATCCACCTCGACCCTTTGTCGGTACTTGTTAAGCCGTCACCGACTCACAAAACTGATACAAGCTTTTAAGCAATGGCTGGCGTATTTCATCACGTTCAAAAAACAGCTCGTGTTTAGCGCCTTCAAAGCTTTTAAGTACAGTGTTTACGTGCCTGTTTGCTAACTTATATTGGGCATTGTTATCAACCACTTCGTCGTTTTGCGCACTGGCAATATAAAGTGGAATAGTCACGCTCAAGTTATCCACAGAAGTTATAAATGCAAACGTCGCATTTAGCCAGCCGTAAGTAACACCGCCGAGCTGTAGTAATGGCTCTTCTTGATATGTTTGCCTAAATAGCTCGTAACGCACTGGGCTGCTGGTTAATACATTTGTAGCAAACTCATCGGGTATGTAATCGGTTTGCCCTAGTGCGTAATTGTCTTTTTGACCCAAAAGGGTTGCAGTACTTGCTATTAATTTAGCTAAAGGCTTTGGTGTATTTTTTGTATAAATATCAAGCATAGGCGCTGATAAAAACGCGCCACTAAAATTGTGTTCAAAATGCACAAGATAATCAAATGCTATGGCGCCGCCCATTGAATGACTCACTAACACCTTTTTACCTTGCCAATGAGTATCCACTATTTGTGTATTAAATAAGTTTAGGTCTGCGCTGTAATCTTTAAATTGATTAACATGGCCTTTGTGCTTATTTAGTAGGTGGCGATAAGAGCGGCCTTGTCCTTGGTGATCGGCTATGAATATGGCAAAATTATTGTTATACAGCTCCCATAACAACTCTTTATATTTATCTAACCCTTCAAGGCGCCCAGAGCTTATTACAATGGCATTTTTGGCTTTATCTGGTATGGCATAAGCATAAAATAATTGCCCGTTAGGTGTATCTAAATAAGCTTTAATTAGCGTGTTTTTATAAAAGTTATTAATTGTTATTTGATTACTCTTAAGCTCACGCTCACTACTATAAAACATGCTTTACTCTTTTATTAATGGCAAGGTTATATTAGCACACAAGCCACCTAGTTCTTTATTTGATAATACTAAACTGCCGCCATGCGCAGTAATAGCATTTTTAGCAATCGCAAGACCTAAACCCGTGCCACCACTTACGCGATCCCGCGCATCTGACTGTCTAAAAAAGGGCTCGCAAAGCTTGCTTAGTTGCTCATTTGGCACACCAGAGCCATCGTCACATATTTCTATATAAATGGCATCAGCATGCTTTAGAGTAATGCTAATTGTATTATTTGCGTATTTAATAGCGTTGCGAAGTAGGTTTTCAAGCGCACTGGCAATAAGGCCTTCGTCGCAATTAATGTTTACGTCTACAGCGCCCACTATATTTAGCTGCTTATTATTTTGTTTTGCTTCAAACTGCGCATCGTTAATAACGTGATCTACAATTATTTGTAATGATTGTTTTTGCAGTGAAAGCGCTTGGCTTTTTGCTTCTAAGCGAGAAACTTGCAGCACGTCGGCAATCATTTTATCGAGTTGGTTAGCTTCTTTTTCTATGCGTAATAAATACGATTGGCTAGCGTCGTTAGCTTGCATTTGTGCAAGTCCGGTAGCCATTTTTAAACGTGTAAGAGGCGATCGTAATTCATGTGATATGTCGGCTAATAAGCGTTTTTGTGAACTAATTAAAAGCTCTAACTGATTAGCCATGCTGTTAAAATCTCGCCCTAGTATTCCCAGCTCATCTTTTCGGTTTACAGAAATGTCGGCTCTTGCGCTTAGGTTACCCGCTGATAGTTTAATTGCCGCTTTTTTAAGGCTATTTATAGGGGCTATTAAGTTACGGCTAAATACAAAGCTTAAAATAAGAGAGGCAACAATTGCGATGACTATTTTCATCCAATTAGGCATAAGCTTAAAGCGCATTATTAGCGGTGGTTGATGGTTAATATCTATTTCATAAAGATAAAAACTCCCTTCAGGCACGTTTATATTAACAGGGCCAAAGGCTTGATATTTTTCAGTGAAAATAATTTGCGGTGACATGTTTTGAGTGAAGTTTAATAAACTTAAGTCGATGCTCTCTGGCACCTCTTTACTACTAAGAGAGTCCTCGCTTTGAGCTGCGCTTAAGTATAAAAGTTTACGCTTTGATAGGCGAGGGTGTACTAATACTTCACTTAGGCTGCGCTTATGTTTAATGGCAGTACGCTCAATACTTTTGGCGGTGTATATTAGGTTTTTTTTCATAGGGCCATAAAGTGGCTCGTTAGATACCGCATTAATAGCGGTTATATTACTTAAAAATATAAGCGCTGCTACGGTGCCGATTATAGTTAACCAAAACCAAATAAATACTTTAAAAAACAGGTAGTGCCCAGGGTGTTTTAACCAAGCAAAGTAAGTGCTTTTATTCGCCTTGGATAAAGACATAACCCGTACCTCGCATTGTTTTAATTCGCTCACCTGAAATATGCTCAGCTATTTTTTTACGGATATTACTTACATGCATATCGATAGAGCGATCAAAAGAAGCTAAACGCCTGCCTAGTACTTCTTCGCTAATTTGCTCCTTACTAACCACTTCGCCTGCATTTTTACACAATAGTGTGAGTATTTCGTACTCTGTACCAGTAAGTGTTAGTGTAGAGCCGTCTATTGAGGCCTCTCGCGCTGCAAGATTAACAGTAATACCATTAACGAGTAACTTACTCGTTGTGGCTGCATTTAAGCTATTAATGTGCTCAATACGGCGTGTTATTGCTTTTACGCGGGCTAGTAATTCACGATGATTAAAAGGCTTTGGAATATAATCATCAGCGCCTAGCTCTAGGCCAAAAATACGGTCAAAGTCTTCACCTTTTGCAGTAAGCATTATGACCGGTGTGAGTTTTGTTTGCCTAAGTTGTTTAAGTACTTCAAAACCATCAAGCGTTGGTAACATTACATCTAGCAATATAAGGGCGTAGTCATTTGCTTGTGCTAGCTTAAGGCCCTGCTCACCGTCGTGTACGCTTTGTATTTCAAACCCTTGGGCGGTTAAATATTCACTTAATAGCTCACAAAGGCCCGTATCGTCATCAATCATTAATAGTTTCATTTACAAACCCTTAGAGTTGTTTATAGCGTTATTTTACCCGCTAAATAGTGCAAAGGTGAATCTTTACACAACCTTTACACTGCTTTGCGTTACTTTGCATTGAGTTAGGTATAGTTAACTCACTGGCTTAGCAGCCACAACCAACCCAATATTAAGGTAATGATTATGACTAAATTAAACACACTTTCAAAATTAGTACTTATCTGTGGCTTAGCAACAGCAACGCTTGGTGCTGGTAGCGTATTAGCTAAAGGCGACGGACATAAACAAGGCCATTCTCAAGCTCGCTTTTTACTTTCTGAGCGCGGCGTTGAAAAATTAAGCTTAACAGATGAGCAGCAAACTAAGCTAAAAGCTATTTTTGAAGCGCAAAAAACACAAATGAAAGCGTTGCGTGGCGACGATAAAGAAGCCCGTAAAGCGATGCGTGAAGCGCATAAAGCTAAAATGGATGCATTACTTTCGGCGGCAACATTTGACGAAAATGCAGCAAAAGAGCTACTAAATGAACGTCATGAAAAAGGTGAGCAATTTGGTTTAATTAAACTAAAAACGCAACACCAAGTAATGCAAGTACTTAACGCTGAGCAAAAAGAGAAATTTGCTAAAATGCAAAAGCGTATGAATAAAAAGAACCGTAAACAAAAAAGCTAATTTTACTTTTTTGTAAATACTAAAAAACCAGCGTAATGCTGGTTTTTGCTTTTATACCAATTCGCTTAATTAAGTGATCTATTTTGAGGGAAGAAAATCGTGTCGATAACAAGGCAAAAATTTCGTTATTTAGTTGTTCTATATCAGAAATTTTTAACGCAGTTAACGTCAGATTTAACCCCTCAAATTGATTAAGTATTATTGCGGATTGGTATTAGGGCATAATGAAGATAAATTACTTAAAAAAGTCATCTTCATTTTTAGCCAGCATAGCTTCAATATCTTCAATCATGTCTTGGCTAAACTCTTCAGCCGAGGTGATTGGTGCAGAAATTCTGTTATTTTCAAACGACCATTCACCTAAATCAATTAGCTGACAGCGTTTTGAGCAAAACGGGCGAAATGGGCTTTGCTCTGACCACTCAACTTTAGTTTTACAGGTTGGGCAGTTTACAATAGTTGGCATACTTTACTCTCTACAATTTTGCTTTATAGCTCTAAGAACAATAACTCAGAGCCATATATTTACATATTAGTGACGCGGTTTATTTCAGCGAGCGACGTTAAACCATCAGCGGCTTTACGCAAACCCGATAATCGTAAATTATTAAACCCAGCTTTAAGGGAAACATCAGCTATTTCAAGTGAGTTACCACCGCGCATAATAATTTGGGCAATTTCAGGGGTAATTTGCATTACTTCGTAAATACCAACACGACCTTTATAACCATCGGTACAGCTATCACACCCTTTGGGCGTATATAACGTCATTTCTTCAATTTGCTTGGCGCTAAATCCTTGGCGAACTAGTTCTTCACTCGGAAGTTGTTCTGGCGTTTTACATTTAGGGCATAAACGACGTGCTAAACGCTGCGCTATAATTAAGCTAATTGAACTTGCTACGTTATAAGCCGGCACACCCATATTTAATAAACGGGTGATTGTTTCCGGCGCTGAGTTTGTATGCAATGTTGATAAAACCAAGTGACCTGTTTGCGCCGCTTTTATTGATATTTCTGCGGTTTCTAGGTCACGTATCTCACCTACCATAACTACATCAGGGTCTTGACGTAAAAATGCACGCAGTGCGTTGGCAAAAGTCATATCGGCTTTAATATTAATTTGTACTTGGTTTACACCTTCAAGGTTAATCTCAACCGGATCTTCCGCAGTACTAATGTTGCGCTCTGGCTGGTTTAATATATTTAAGCCTGTGTATAGCGATACTGTTTTACCAGACCCCGTTGGCCCTGTTACAAGTATCATCCCTTGAGGCTGGGCAAGTGCATCCATATAGAGCTTTTTCTGCTCAGGCTCATAGCCTAATACATCAATGCCTAACATAGCGCTTGATGAATCAAGGATACGCATTACTATTTTTTCGCCCCACAAGGTAGGCATAGTACTTACACGAAAATCGATACTTTTGCGTTCAGTAATTTTTAGCTTTATACGACCATCTTGTGGTTTGCGTTTTTCGGCAATATCGAGTCTCGACATAACCTTAATACGCGCAGAAAGCTTGGTGGCCAATGTATTAGGCGGGCTTGCTACTTCATGCAAAATGCCATCAATACGAAAGCGAATACGGTACTTGTGCTCATACGGTTCAAAGTGTAAATCAGACGCCCCTTTTTTAATGGCATCCATTAAAATTTTGTTGATGTAAACGATGATAGGCGCATCATCTTTGTCGTCATCTTGTGGTGCTGTATCTCTTTGGCTTTCTGAGTCTAAGTCAGCAAATTCTTGAAACTCGTCATCAGTTAAATTTAAGCTGCCAGCAGCATCTAGTAACTGCTCAATTTTGGCATCGAGTTGAATATAATCAACAGCAACAACTTCGCATGATAGACCGGTACTAAACTCAAAGTTTTCAAATGCGCCATAATCTGTAGGGTCGGATGCTGCTATATAAACTTTTCGATCTTTTTGAACAAGCGGTAAAATATGATGCTTGCGAATAAGTTTTTCTTTTACAAGATCGGCTGGAATTTTTGTAGGGTCAAAATCTTTTAAATCAAAATAAGGTACGCGAAATAAATCGATGCACTGCTCAACTAAATCTTTACTATCGATTTTTCCACATTTAGAAATAAGCTCAGCTGTTGAGGCAAATTCATTTTGTTTGTTTTTAACCGTGTCGGCATCAATGCGGCCAAGGGTTATAAATTTTCTCAATAACGGTGAGTTAATATTCATTGCGCACCTGTTTTATTCCTTCAATAGTAAGCAATTTATCAGAAAAAAGAAGGTGATTACATCACCTTTCATTCTTTGTTGTGATTTTACTAACTAAAATACGAGTTCGTGTGAGTTAAGACAGTATTAAAGTGAGTTAGTTTTGTTGCGTAATGCATATTGTAGGTACTTTTTATGTAGATCAACAAGCTCTATATGCACTAGGTTTAAACTACGGTCATTATTTAAAATATCATCCGCTTTTTGCTGTTTATCGACGCGTGACATTTGCGAGGCAATAATACTTTTAACTTGCTCAATACTTGTGCTGTCGCGTTTTGCTGTACGCGCTATTTGTACAGAGGTTGGTACGTCAATAAGTAAGGTATGGTCGCAATATTTATCAAGGTTGTTTTCAAATAATAAAGGCGCTACTAAAACAACATAAGGGCTGGTTGCATTATTTAAATCGTTTAGTATTTTTATCCGTATAATAGGGTGCAATAACGCATTAAGCCATTCTTTGTCATTGTTGTTAGTAAATATTTTTGCGCGCAATTCTGCTCTATTTATTGTGCCATCAGGCAATAAAATATCTTTGCCAAAGTGGGCTGTAATCGCTTTTAGCCCTTTGCTATTTGGGAGTACTACTTCACGCGCAATTATATCGGCATCAACTATTGTAATACCAAGTTCTTCAAACATATTGCTTACGGCTGTTTTACCACAGCCAATACCACCTGTTAAACCTAATACCCAGCTGTTTACTTTAGTTATTTGTTCACTCATGTTAATAACCAATTAAATTAAAATAAGCGCTTTGAATTTGGTTGCCCCAAAGCATAGTGATCCAGCCAGCTATCGCTAAATAAGGCCCAAAAGGGATAGGGGTCGCTTTGTCTTTACCTTGTATGCTCAACAGCGCAATACCTATAATGGCACCTACTACGCTCGAAAGCAGAATAATAGTAAGCAGGGACTGCCAGCCAAGTAATGCTCCAAACACAGCAAGCAATTTAAAATCGCCATAACCCATGCCTTCTTTTCCGGTTAGTAACTTAAATAACCAAAACACGCTCCACAAGCTTAAATAGCCACAAGCCGCACCAATAATGGCATCGGTTGGTGTAATTGTGTAACCCATTACTGAGGCAATAAGTGCAAGCCATACAAGCGGAAGTGTAAGTTGATCTGGCAGCAGCATGTGGTCAATATCAATAAAGGTTAGTGCTACTAAAATCCACGTTACAAAAATATATAAAAGGGCTTGCTCGGTCGCACCAAAACTATAGGCAACAATTAAACTTAATAGGGCAGTAATTAGCTCTACAGCAGGGTATCGAGCCGAAATAGGGTTACTGCAGCTTGCACATTTACCTTTAAGTGCTAACCAACTAATAATAGGAATATTCTGCCAAGGCTTAATGGCAGTTTTGCATTTAGGGCAGGTAGAATTGGGTTTTACTAAGTTAAAAGGCTCGTTGATGTTTGGGTTAGAACTATCAGGCTTCGAATTACCTGGTTTAGAGCTATCCGAGTTCGAGTTGTTTTTTTTAAGCTCGTCATCTAGCAATATACGGCATTCACTTTGCCACTCGCGCTGCATCATTAATGGTAAACGATAGATAACCACATTTAAAAAGCTACCAATACATAAACTAATTAAGCCAATCGAGGTTAAATAAAACCATAATTGGCTTTGCATTACTTCTATAATACTTTGCATTTGTTTACCTAAAACTAAAATTCTTTAATAACACACTTAGGACGACGCGATATAAAATTAGGAGAACGCGATATAAAATCGCTGCTACATGTGCGTCCCTTTAAAATCGCAAGGTTTCTTATATTTTTCCAAAGGAATTAAATTACAGAACCTAATTGGAAAATAGGTAAGTACATCGCGATAATTAAACCACCAACAAGTACACCAAGTACAGCCATAATAAGTGGCTCAAGCAAGCTTGAAAGGCCATCTACTGCATCATCGACTTCTTGCTCGTAAATAGTAGCCACTTTCGCGAGCATGCCATCTAGTGAGCCAGACTCCTCACCAATCGCGACCATTTGTATTACCATATCAGGGAATATTTTTGAGTTGCGCATTGCCCAGTTCATCTGATTACCTGAGCTAACCTCTGCCTTAATATCTAAAATGGCATATCGGTAAACAGCATTACCAGAGGCTCCTGCTGCAGAATCAAGCGCATCAACCA
Source organism: Pseudoalteromonas sp. SWXJ133 (assembly GCF_015864365.1). Lineage (NCBI taxonomy): Bacteria > Pseudomonadati > Pseudomonadota > Gammaproteobacteria > Alteromonadales > Pseudoalteromonadaceae > Pseudoalteromonas > Pseudoalteromonas sp. SWXJ133. Next base: position 138,107 of record NZ_JADYXJ010000002.1, on the reverse strand, counting down.
ACGGCACACCAGCGGCAAACGTAGTTGAAAGAGTTCGTGCATAGCGAGCAACTGCTGCTTTATTTAAAATCATACCGATCACAGGGAGTTTTAGTATTGCTCTGTCGGTAGCGTCTCTAAGTTTTAAACTCCTCAGTTTAGCTTCTTTAAAAGTATAACCGAAAGCAATTATAGCTATTAGTATTACCCACCAATACGCTTGCATAAATTCTGATATACCAATAACAAACAAAGTAAATGCAGGAAGCTCCGCGCCAAACCCTGCAAAAATATCTTGAAACTGGGGTACTACAAATATTAATAATATTGAGGTTACAATACCTGCAATAACTAATACTGACATAGGGTAAAACATTGCTTTTTTAATTTTTGATTTTAGTGCTTCAGACTTCTCTTTATAAATAGCGACACGATCAAATATTCTATCAAGCGCACCTGATTGCTCGCCCGATGCGACTAAGTCACAGTATAAATCATCAAAATAGCGAGGGTGCTTTCGAAGTGCGGTTGATAGTGGTTGGCCTGCTTTAACTTCATCCGCAATAGTCTCCATTAATTTGGCGACACTTTTATTGGTCGAGCCAGAACCAATCATTTCAATAGACTGTATTAACGGTACTCCTGCCATTAGCATGGTCGCAATTTGGCGAGTAACTAGTGCGATATCTTTTGGCGTTATTTTTTGGACACTTTGGATGCCAAATAATGGCTTTGCCTTTCGCTTTACTTTTGATGGCGTGATGCCTTGTTTGCGAAGCTGAGCTTTTACTAATGCAATACTATTCCCGGTAAGCTCGCCTTCAAGTTTCTTTCCTCGCGCACTCACACCTACCCACTGAAAAGTATCGAGGCCTTTATCTTTTTGTTTTATTGCCATTGAGAGTACCCAGCTGAATTTGGTTTAAAACTTCATTATTATAAGCATAACTTAAACTAATGATTCTTGGTAGAAAAGTTGGGCGCTTTAAAATCGTTGCCCAACGGACCAAAATCTAGGTCCGTAAATATACCCTTTATCAGGATCTATATTATTATAAATACTTATCGCTTTTTGTAGGTAAAGGTACCATGCAAAAATAAATAAGATGGCTATTAAAGCTTTTAAGTATTTATTTATGCTAAGGCTTTGGTTGCTTTTTTTATTAATTCTTCCAAGTAGCAATCCCCACATGATAAATAAGAGTGTTTGCGAAACCGGCATTACATGCACACCAGAAAATAGTGAGTATGTAATTCCTATAGCAAAAGAATAAAAAATACTTTCAGTAATTATATCTTTTTTATGATTTTTTAAATGTGTTATGGCTTTTTTAAAGGTCGTACAAACAGTGGTTAAAATACATATAAGAGCGATAAGACCCCATTCATTTAAAATTTCAATTAATGAATTGTGGGGATGACTAAAAGGCGCTGAGCTGCCAAGTGACATTTCAAACACTCCGGGACCATTGCCTATAAATAAATGCTTTAAAGATAGGCTTGAAAGAGTATTAAACCATAAATCAATACGGCCCGAGGTGGACGTGCGTAGTATTTCGGCCCCCCCTTTATTTAATGAGTCCAGAGCATAAAAAGCAATGCAACTTAAAACAAAGCAAGCTAATCCGATAAGTACTTGTTTTTTTAATGTGGTTTTTAAAGCAAGAGCAAAAATAGAGAAAACTAAAAATGAGAGTAAAGCGCCACGAGCTTGCCCAATAAATATAAGTAATAAGTTTAAAAACAAAATGATAAATACAATACGCTGAATATTTTTAAATTTGAGGAGTAGCACCAAAAATGGAAGAACAAACACCTGTACTTGATTAAAAAAGCGAATGTTAATAAATCCAGAGTAAATTATGTAGGGGTTTAAGGGTTGTTGTTCAGATAGCGTAAAAATTATATTAAGTAGGCATATTAAAATGAGGCTTGTATGGGTTATCAGTAATGCATAAATAATAAATAAAATAGATTTTATATTATTTATAGTACTTACATAACACATAGTTAAAATAAGTAAGCTTATATGAAAGGTGTAAAGCAAGCTAAAACTTTGATCCGCACTCATTAATGCAGATAAACAACCACAAAAGATAAAAACCGAAAATAACATTCCATTTTTTTTGTTTAGTGCCAGCTTAAAAGTAGGCTCTATATTGCCTAAAAAAGAAGTAAGCGCTATAAGGCTCATACTAAGTAACAAAGCTATTTGAATTATGCGTTGGTGATTATGATAATCGTAGGAAAATATGGGTATTAAAGGTATTAGCGTACACAGAAAAAACAAGCAGATAAGCGATGGTTTTATTATATTTACTATATTCATGAATGCTGATTCTTACGCATTAAAAAAGCGCCTAACTAGGCGCTTTTAGTAATCAATATATGATTAAGATTGTGGACAACTTTTTGGAGCCAATGTTTTATCATCAGCTAAAGTAGTTGCACATGTCCATTCACCAGAAGTAGCTCTAGTCCAGGTGATAACTGCTTTAGAAACCTGAGACGGTGCATTTTTTATAGCACATGCGATAGTACCTTCTGCACCAGCTGTCATAGAGGCCGTGATAGTACAATTTTGAGTCGATGCATTTTTAATTGCTTTTATATCGTTAACGCTACCAACCGCTTCACCGTTATTTGCAAGTATTTCCATTTCAGTTTTAGCACCTGATATCTCAGCTAAACCAGCTGTCAATTTAGACGATGCTTGGTAGTTTGAGTAAGCAGGCAATGCAATTGCAGCAAGAATACCGATGATTGCTACTACAATCATTAATTCAATTAGGGTGAAACCCTGTTGTTTTTGAGTCATTGTTTTCATTATTCCTCTCCTAAAGGATATATTTTTGTAACTTAAATAGCTTAAGCAGTAAAAGTGCCTAACTTAATTAACTGATTTACTTTACATTTTTACTTAAAATTAATTTTATTACACTCTAGCTTTAGGGTATGAAACACAAAAGCCGTATGTGAATTCATTGTGTTTAGTACTAACTATAAAAGTTTACTAAGATCACTACACGTTGTAGCAACAAATAGTATAGGCATAAAGTAAGTAGTTTAGTTGCTTTAGTTTTTAATTATGTCTTTAAAAACTAAAGGTACTAGTTATTTATGACTACCTTTTAAAATAAAATAGTACAACAGAATTAGTCTATCATTTTATTTTAGTATTTAGCACGTATCTTCTTATAAAAAAGCGATTTTATTTAACAAAATGTTACAAAGTAAGCCTTTCGGGTTATTTAATGCTTTTTTACTTAACTTGTCAATCGATTAGGGGGATTAATTGGCAGTTTTTGCTTTAAAACTGTTCAAAACGCATCGATAAATCGATTGATTGTAAGTTTTTTGTTAACGCTCCGCTTGATATAAAATCGACGCCGGCTTGTGAATAAGTTTTGAGCGTTTCTAGGGTCATATTGCCCGAAACTTCTAATTTTGCACGTTTGTTGGTCAAAATTACAGCTTGTTTAATTTGCTCTACGCTAAAATTGTCGAGCATGATTATGTCGGCACCAGCCTCAATAGCTTGTTTAAGCTCTGGGAGTGATTCTACTTCTACTTCGACAGGTTTGTTTGGGTGGTTTTGTTTAGCTTGAGCTACTGCTTTGTTTATTGTGCCGCAAGCTGCTATGTGATTTTCTTTAATTAAAAAAGCATCAAATAACCCAATACGATGATTTGCACCTCCGCCACATTTTACTGCGTATTTTTGAAGAGCTCGCAGACCTGGAATTGTTTTACGTGTGTCGAGTAGTTGCGTATTTGTACCGCTTAGCTCTTTTACATAATGCGCTGTAGTAGTGGCTGTACCCGATAAGGTTTGCACAAAGTTAAGTGCAGTGCGTTCGGCAGTTAATATTGAACGAGCTGAACCAGTGGCTGTAAATAATGTGCTGTTTGCTTTAACTGCGTCGCCGTCGTTTATTAGTACATTAACCTTAACGCTTGAGTCCACCTGCTTGAATACTTCAAGGATGATATCTTTTCCGCAAAAAATGCAGTCTTCGCGAGTGATTACTTTGGCGCTTGCTAGCTCGTTTTGTGGGATTAGTTGCGCAGTAATATCGCCTGCTTGCGCGGTTTGATAATTTAAATCTTCGTCAAGTGCAAGAGTGACTAGTTGAGTAATGAGGGAGTGCGAAATAGACATAGGATGCTCATAAGCGTTAATAAATTAAGCAAATTTTACTATGTTTATAAAAGAAAGAGAAGCGATTGCCTTTTCGCCAATATAAAGATAAGCGCGTGAAGTAAATTCGTACCTACGTATGGGTTTGAATTATCCATAGGTGAGGTTTTATACCTCGTTTTTAATTTCAAAAGTTACGTTACATGAGCGGATGTAAATTCGCACCTACGTGTGGGTTTGAATTATTTGTAGGTGAGGTTTTATACCTCGCTTGTTACTATCATTTTTTTTACAAATCCTTTAGCATCAACGATATGTATATCTTGATATTTGTATAATAAACGTATCATGAAAATAGATTTAAACGGTGTTTTAAGTACGGTAGCGCAGCGGCCTTGTTCGCATTTTGATGAACGCCCTGATGAGGCTGATATTTCTTTGTTGGTTATTCACAATATATCTTTGCCAGCCGGGCAGTTTGGTACACCTTTCGTTGATGAGTTATTTATGGGTAGCATCGACTGCAATGCTCATCCGAGTTTTAGTGACTTAAAGAATTTACGTGTATCGGCCCATTGCTTTGTAAAGCGCACCGGTGAGGTTATACAATATGTGCCTTTTGAAAAGCGTGCTTGGCATGCAGGCCAATCTGAGTTTGAGGGGGTACCTGCTTGTAATAACTTTAGCATTGGCATTGAGCTTGAAGGTACCGACAGCACGCCATATTCTTTAGCACAGTACAAAACATTAACTATTATTAGTAAATCTATAATGCAACGCTACCCAAAAATAACCTCTTCGCGTATTGTGGGGCATTGCGATATTGCCCCTGGGCGTAAAACCGATCCTGGCAGTAGCTTTAATTGGCCATTGTTTTTTAATATGCTTGAACAACTAAGTTAAGAGAATTATTCCCATGATTTTAGTTTCTATAATAATTGCATTAATACTAGAGCGCTTAGGCGCTCGGTCTAATTACTGGCAGATAAGTTATTACGCAAATGGTTATTTAAATCGCTCTAACAAATTACTTGGTGATAAGGGCTTATTTAGCTCAGCACCGGGCTTTTTAATTTGGCTTTTGCTTCCGGTGATTGCGATGGCACTAATTTATTGTTTATCTGATTTTGTTTTGTGGCAGTTGGGCATTAATATCGCGGTGCTTTTAGTGTGCTTTGGTTGTGCTAAACAGCGTGCTTTATATAAGTCGTACTTAAATGCGTTAACGCGAGATGACGGTACAGCAGCATCTTTATATGCAATGCAAATAGGTCAAAAGCGTACTGATGATCAAGATGGTGGTGAAACCTTTGGGCAAACATTGGCGTGGGTAAACTTTAGATTTTACTGCGCAGTTATTTTTTGGTTTGTTGTTTTAGGCGCGCCAGGTGCAGTTTTATATGCACTGGTACGTACTTTAGCTGATTTAGTACGAGAAGATCATAAAGTAATATTTGCTAAGCGTTTTAAGCTTATACATAAACTATTGTTTTGGCTCGACTGGTTACCTGCACGTATTACCAGCTTTGGTTATTTAGTAATAGGTAACTTTAATAAAGGCACAAGCTGTTGGTTACGTTACGTACTTAACTTTAAATCTCCAAACCGAGAAGTAGTAACATGTACTGCACGTGCTGCAGAGCAAGTTGAAAAGCGTTATTACGGCTGTACCTACGAAGCCACTTGTATGATTAAGCTTGTTAAGCGCAATGTATTATTTTACTTAGTACTTATAGCGCTACTTACATTATTTGGTGGACTATCGTAGTCGCGATTTTACATCGCGCATTGTGTTTTTCGGTTGGGAGGTTAGTTGTCAAATGTCGCGGGGTAAACCCGCTGCTACGATATTGCGTAGTCGCGATTTTACATCGCGCATTGTGTTTTTCGGTTGGGAGATTAGTTGCCAAATGTCGCGGGGTAAACCCGTTGCTACGATATCGCGTATTGTGTTTTTCGGTTGGGAGATTAGTTGCCAAATATCGCGGGGTAAACCCGTTGCTACGAGTTTAGATAAATACTATCCCAATATGGGTAGTCTGCAATATTTTCTATTAAATTTGCACGCAAAGGGTTTGCGACTATGTATCTAGCACAGCTATTTAAGTCTTCGGTACTTCTTATTAAGTGATCATAAAACCCTTTTTGCCAAAGCTTTTGTCTGCCAAATTGTCTATACACCGTGGCTGAGCGTCCTTTGAAGCTTCTAATTACCTCACTTAATGTTGCGCTATCGGATAATTGTAATAACCAATGAATATGGTTTGGCATTATCACGAAAGTATTTGATTTAATCAGTTGCTCTCTTTCTAATCCCCTCATTTCATTGATAATAGCTCTATTAATTATTAAGGTTGTGAATAGGTTGTTTCGCTCATGACAAACCAGTGTAATAGCGTAATAGTGATTTGCTTTTGATACTCTTCCCTTTCGTAATAAATATGAACGATGCATAACATACCCGTATTTTAGCAATCACAGACCCACGAATTTAAAGCATATGCAATTTTTATAAATTTGCGTAGTCGCGATTTTACATCGCGCATTGTGTTTTACGTTTAGGTAATTACTTGCACAATAGTCGCGGGTAAATCCGCTGCTACGATATTGCGTAGTCGCGATTTTACATCGCGCATTGCGTTTTACGTTTAGGTAATTGCTTGCACAATAGTCGCGGGATAAACCCGCTGCTACGATATTGCGTAGTCGCGATTTTATATCCCACATATGTTTTTCGGTTGGAAGATTTTTTGCATAATAGTCGCGGGGTAAACTCGCTGCTACGATATTGCGTGGTCGCGATTTTATATCGCGCATTGTGTTTTATGTTTAGTTGATTGATCGTGTGTAAATTGCAGCTATTTCTTTGGTACTTTTATCCTGTTATTAATTTCTTTAATAAATTCAACTAGAGTTAACACTCTATTTTTCTGGTCAGACCAATTGTTTTCATCCTATTAACGTTATAACAATTTTTGTAAATTGCGCATTGTTTAATCTTCGTTCAAAATGCGTTACGCTGCTTTAATTGCTCAAGTTACCTGTAAATTGACAGCTAATAAGGTTTTTGATACCGTATTGAAAATTTTTGGTATGACCAATTTACCTTTTGGGTAAGTCATACTACTCAAAGCCCCGCTTTATGGGCTCTTGGTATTTATACAACGCGGACGTTGATTCATGTCTTTAAAGATCAAAGCAGCAAAGTTATCTGATGTTATTTTACAGCAACTCGAGAACATGATTCTTGAAGGCTCGTTAGCACCAGGTGAAAAGTTGCCACCAGAGCGTGAACTAGCAAAGCAATTTGAAGTGTCTCGCCCGTCACTGCGTGAGGCAATTCAAAAATTAGAAGCGAAAGGTTTAGTTACGCGTCGCCAGGGTGGCGGCACGTTTGTAAAAAATCAGCTCGAAGAAGGGCTTACTGATCCACTTTTTGATTTGATTAGTAAACACCCTGAGTCGCAGTTTGATTTACTTGAATTTCGTCATGCATTAGAAGGGATTGCTGCTTACTACGCGGCACTGCGCGGGACCAGCAACGATTTTAGCAAAGTGAAAGAAAGCTTTGATAAAATTGCCCTAGTTAATGATGATTTACAGCAAAAAGCAAAAGCAATTAATGCATTTCACTTTAGCGTGGCAGAAGCTTCGCATAATGTGGTGTTACTGCATTTAGTAAGAGGCATGAAAGCGCTGCTTGAGCAAAATGTATTGCAAAATTTAACTGTTTTATTAAAAAAGTCAGATATTAGCAGTCAATTAGCCCAACACAGGCGTTTATTAATGGATGCCGTTATTGACGGTAATCCAGAACAAGCCCGTTTAGCAAGTAATGCGCACTTAGCATTTATCGAAGAAGCACTACTTGAAGCAGGCAAAGAACATTCGCGAATTGAACGTAGTTTAAGACGCACTAAACAAAATTAAGTTAGTACATAACTACTTTGAACACACAAATTAAGTAGCTGTGATATTAAATTAACAATATTCGTATTTTAAACATAAGGAAACCTCCATATGTCTGAAGTCAATAAAATTGACGTAGACGCGCTAGAAACACAAGAGTGGTTACAAGCTCTTGAATCAGTTGTGCGCGAAGAAGGTGTTGAACGAGCTCAGTTTTTACTTGAGCAAGTATTAGAGCAAGCCCGTTTAGACGGCGTTGATATGCCAACGGGTATTACCACGAACTACGTTAATACTATTCCTGTAGATCAAGAACCTGCTTACCCGGGTGATGTAAATCTTGAGCGTCGTATTCGTTCAATTATACGTTGGAACGCGATTATGATCGTTCTACGTGCATCTAAAAAAGATCTCGACTTAGGCGGCCATATGGCGTCTTACCAATCATCTGCTGCATTTTATGAAGTGTGTTTTAACCACTTTTTTAAAGCGCCAAATGATGTAGACGGTGGTGACTTAGTTTATTACCAAGGTCATATTTCTCCTGGTATTTATGCACGTGCATTTGTTGAAGGTCGTTTATCGGCTGCACAACTAGATAACTTCCGCCAAGAAGTTGATGGCGAAGGCTTACCATCGTACCCACACCCTAAGTTAATGCCTGAATTTTGGCAGTTCCCTACGGTATCAATGGGCTTAGGTCCTATTTCGTCTATTTACCAAGCGCGCTTCTTAAAATACTTAGATGGTCGTGGCTTAAAAGATACTAAAAACCAACGTGTATACGCGTTTTTAGGTGACGGTGAAATGGATGAGCCAGAATCACGTGGCGCTATTTCTTTTGCTGCACGTGAAAAACTAGATAACCTTTGTTACTTAGTTAACTGTAACTTACAGCGTTTAGACGGCCCAGTTATGGGTAACGGTAAAATTATTCAAGAGCTAGAAGGCTTGTTTAAAGGCGCTGGCTGGAACGTAATTAAACTAGTGTGGGGCAGCGGTTGGGATATTCTTCTAGCTAAAGACACAACGGGTAAATTACTACAGTTAATGAACGAAACTGTTGATGGCGATTACCAAACATATAAAGCTAAAGATGGCGCGTACGTACGTGAAAATTTCTTTGGTCGTTACCCAGAAACAGCAGCACTTGTTGCTGACATGACAGATGACGAAATTTTCGCGCTTAAGCGTGGTGGTCATGAGTCATCAAAATTATTTGCTGCATTTAAAAAAGCAGAAGACACTAAAGGTCGTCCAACTGTAATTCTTGCTAAAACTGTAAAAGGTTACGGCATGGGTGAAGCAGCTGAAGGTAAAAACATTGCGCACCAAGTGAAAAAAATGGACATGTCGCATGTTGCACATTTACGTTCACGCCTTGGTCTTGATGATTTAGTATCTGAAGAGCAACTTGCAGAACTACCTTATTTAGAGCTTGAAGAAGGTTCACCTGAGTATAAATACCTACATGCTCGTCGTGATTCACTTAAAGGTTATACACCTAAGCGTATACCACGTTTTAGTGAAAAACTTACGTTGCCAGAAGTAGACGCGTTTAAGCCGCTACTTGAAGAACAAAAACGTGATATTTCTACGACTATGGGTTTTGTTCGTGCACTTAATATCTTATTAAAAGACAAAGGCATTGGTAAAAACATCGTACCAATTATTGCCGATGAAGCGCGTACATTTGGTATGGAAGGTTTATTCCGTCAAATCGGTATTTATAACCCGCATGGCCAAAACTATACGCCACAGGATCGTGATATTGTTTCTTACTATAAAGAAACTGTATCAGGGCAAGTGCTTCAAGAAGGTATTAATGAGTTAGGTGCAATGTCGTCATGGGTTGCTGCTGCAACTTCATACAGCACTAACGATTTACCAATGATCCCATTCTACATTTACTACTCTATGTTTGGTTTCCAACGCGTTGGCGACATGGCATGGATGGCGGGCGATCAACAAGCACGTGGTTTCTTATTAGGTGCTACTGCGGGTCGTACCACGCTAAATGGTGAAGGCTTGCAACACGAAGATGGTCACAGTCATATTCTTGCTAATACGGTTCCTAACTGTATTTCATATGACCCAACTTACGCGTTTGAAGTAGCTGTTATTGTACAAGACGGTATTCGTCGTATGTACGGTGATGACCAAGAAAATATTTACTACTACCTAACGCTTATGAACGAAAACTACCATCAGCCAGCTATGCCAGAAGGCGCTGAAGAAGGTATTCGTAAAGGTATTTACAAGCTTGAAAGTTACGAAGGTAAAAAAGCCAACGTACAGCTATTAAGCTCAGGTACTATTATGACTGAAGTACGTAAAGCCGCTACGATTCTAAGCGAAGAGTATGGCATTGCGTCTGACGTGTTCTCTGTAACGTCTTTCAACGAATTAACGCGTGAAGGTCAAGATGTTGAACGTTTCAACATGCTTAATCCTGAAGGCGAGCAAAAAACAGCATTCATCACAAGCGTATTAAACGACTCTGTGACTGTTGCAGCAACGGATTACATGAAAAACTACGCAGAACAAGCGCGTTCATTTATTCCAAGCAGCAACTACAAAGTGTTAGGTACAGATGGTTACGGTCGTTCTGATAGCCGTGAAAACCTACGTCGTCACTTTGAAGTTAACGCGGGCTACGTTGTTGTTGCTACGTTATCTGAACTTGCTAAACGCGGTGAAGTTGAGAAGTCAGTAGTTGTTGAAGCTCTTAAAAAGTTCAACATCGACACTAACAAACTTAACCCACTGTACGCATAAGAGGTTTGCAATGAGTATTGAAATTAAAGTACCAGATATTGGTGACGACGAAGTAGAAGTAACCGAAATATTAGTAAGCGTTGGCGACAAAGTAGATGTTGACCAATCATTATTAAATGTTGAAGGCGACAAAGCATCAATGGAAATACCTGCTTCGCAAGCGGGTACAGTTAAAGAAATTAAAGTAAACGTTGGCGACACCGTTACAACTGGCTCTTTAGTATTTTTGTTTGAAGGCGAGAGTGAAAGCACTGGTGAAGAAAAAGCATCAGCCGCTGCTCCAGCTAAATCTGAAGAGGCAGCACCTGCTGCTTCTACAGGTTCTTCAACTAAAGAAGTAACCGTACCAGATATTGGCGATGATGAAGTTGAAGTAACTGAAATCATGGTTGCTGTTGGCGACACCGTTTCAGAAGAGCAATCTATCTTAAACGTGGAAGGCGACAAGGCAGCAATGGAAGTTCCAGCTCCATTTGCCGGTATAGTTAAAGAAATTAAAGTCGCCGCTGGCGATACAGTTAAAACAGGCTCATTAGTGTTTGTCTTTGAAGTAGCAGGAAGTGAATCTGCAGCACCGGCTAAAGAGTCGGCTCCTGTAGAAGCGCCAGCAGCTAGCTCAACAGCAAACGCAGCACCAAGTACTAAAGAAGTGAATGTACCTGATATTGGTGGCGATGAAGTTGAAGTAACTGAAATTATGGTTGCAGTTGGCGATACGGTTGAAGAAGATCAATCAATCTTAAACGTTGAAGGCGACAAAGCTGCAATGGAAGTACCCGCTCCATTTGCAGGTACAGTTAAAGAAATTAAAGTAGCCGCTGGCGATAAAGTATCGACTGGCTCATTAATTTTTGTATTTGAAGTTGCAGGCAGCGCGCCAGTAGCAGCACCTGCACCAGCTGAAAAATCAGCACCTGCAGCTGCGGCTAAAACTGAGTCGGCACCGGCTCAAGCGGCACCAGCAAAAGCAAGTAATGAAAGCTTCACAGAAAACAACGCGTATGCTCATGCATCACCTGTTGTTCGCCGTTTAGCGCGTGAGTTTGGTATTAACCTAGCTAACGTAAAAGGCACTGGTCGCAAAGCCCGTATAGTTAAAGAAGACGTGCAAAACTATGTTAAAAACTTAGTTAAGCAAGTTGAGTCGGGTCAATTGTCAGCAGGTAGTAGCGCTGGTGGCAGCGAGCTTGGTCTTATTCCATGGCCTAAAGTAGATTTTGCTAAGTTTGGCGAAATTGAAGAGCAAAAGCTGTCTCGTATTCAAAAGCTATCAGGCAAAAACTTACACCGTAACTGGGTGCAAATCCCACATGTTACACAGTTTGACGAAGCTGATATCACAAGCCTTGAAGTATTCCGCAAAGAGCAAAATGTGCTTAGCGAGAAGAAAAAGCTGGGTGTTAAAATTACGCCACTTGTGTTTGTAATGAAAGCAGCTGCAAAAGCACTTGCTGAATTTCCAAAATTCAACTCATCGCTTTCTGCAGACGGCGAAAGCTTAATCCTTAAAAAGTACATTAACATTGGTGTTGCAGTTGATACGCCAAACGGTTTAGTTGTACCAGTGTTTAAAGATGTTGATAAAAAAGGCATTATTGAACTATCACGCGAATTAATGGAAGTATCTGTTAAAGCACGTGACGGGAAGCTTACATCGTCTGATATGCAAGGTGGTTGTTTTACTATTTCTAGCCTTGGCGGTATTGGCGGTACGGCATTTACGCCGATTGTTAATGCACCAGAAGTGGCTATTTTAGGTGTGTCTAAATCTGAAATGAAACCCAAATGGAATGGCAAAGAGTTTGAACCAAAACTAATGGTTCCGCTGTCTATGTCATACGACCATAGGGTTATTGACGGAGCCTTAGCTGCACGCTTTACTGTGACTCTTGCAAGTTACATGAGCGATATTCGCCAATTGGTGATGTAATCGCTGGACAATGAATAGAATCAAATCCCAGCCAGTTGTTTTTAGCTGGGATTTTTACCATTTGCAATGATACAATCTTTGCACAAATTTGTGATCTGCTCTCACTTTCTGCCTTGCAGAAACATGGCAGTTAAACTTTAGGGCAGTGTCCCGTTCAAACAATTAAGGTAATAGCATGAGCAACGAATTAAAAACTCAAGTTGTTGTACTAGGCGGTGGTCCTGGTGGTTACTCTGCGGCATTCCGCGCTGCTGACTTGGGCTTAGAAGTTACATTGGTAGAATCTCGTGAAACATTAGGCGGCGTATGTCTTAATGTTGGTTGTATTCCTTCAAAAGCACTTTTACACGTAGCTAAAGTGATTGATGATGCAGCTGAAATGTCATCTCATGGTGTTACTTTTGGCGCACCAAAGATCGATCTTGACCAAGTTCGTACTTGGAAAGATTCTGTAGTTGGCCAGTTAACTGGTGGACTAGAGGGCATGGCTAAAATGCGTAAAGTGAAAGTTGTATCTGGTTACGGCAAATTCACTGGCAGCAATACTTTAGTAGTTGAAGGCGAGAAAGACTCTACAACTATCACGTTTGATAACGCGATTATTGCAGCAGGTTCTAAACCAGTTAACTTACCTTTCATCCCACAAGATGACCGTGTAATTGATTCAACTGGCGCGCTAGAGCTTAAAGATGTACCAGAAAAACTACTTGTACTTGGTGGTGGTATTATCGGTCTTGAAATGGGTACGGTTTACCGTGCACTAGGTTCTGCAATTGATGTTGTAGAATTTGCTGACCAATTAGTTCCAGCAGCTGATAAAGACATTATCAAAATTTACCAAAAATACGTAAGCAAAAAATTCAACGTAATGCTTTCAACTAAAGTTGTTGGTGTTGAAGCTAAAAAAGATGGCTTATACGTAACGTTTGAAGGTAAAAACGCACCAGCAGAACCTGTACGTTACGACAAAGTGCTTGTTGCAGTTGGCCGTACTCCAAACGGTAACTTACTTGATGCTGAAAAAGCGGGCGTAAACGTTGATGAGCGTGGCTTTATTAATGTTGATAAGCAATTACGTACTAACGTAAGCCATATTTTTGCAATTGGTGACTTAGTTGGCCAGCCTATGCTTGCGCATAAAGCGGTTCATGAAGGTCATGTTGCTGCAGAAGTTATTTCTGGTCAGAAGCATTTCTTCGACCCTAAATGTATTCCTTCGATTGCGTATACTGACCCAGAAATCGCTTGGGTAGGTGTTACTGAGAAAGAAGCAAAAGAGCAAGGCCTAAAAATTGAAACTGCGGTATTCCCGTGGGCAGCTTCTGGTCGTGCTATTGCATCATCTCGTACTGAAGGTTCTACTAAACTTATTTTTGATAAAGAAAGTGGCCGTATAATCGGTGGTGCTATGATCGGTATTAACGCGGGCGAAATGCTTGGCGAAATCGGTTTAGGTATTGAAATGGGTGCTGATGGTGAAGACTTAGCGCTTACTATTCATGCTCACCCTACATTGAATGAATCAATCGGCCTTGCAGCTGAAATTTTTGAAGGTTCGATCACTGACTTACCAAACAAAAAAGCAGTTAAAAAGAAGTAATTTAACTTTTTGGCATTTGTTTGAAAAACCCAACTTCGGTTGGGTTTTTTATGTCTGGTTTTTAATTTAAGAGATGTTGAATTAATTCAATGATACCAATCTGCTTATATATGGGGTCTATTTAACGTTAAGAAAATTACGCTAGAACTAGGCAAAAGTTTTTGTATCTAGTTGTTCTAAATAAAAAATTTTTAACGACGTTATAGTGCAATTTAATTCGTTAAATTGATCAAAGATTTATGCAGGTTGGTATGACTATAAATATAAGATTAAATAGCGATAAGTCGTTACAATGCGCGCTTAATTAATTGAAGGTAAATACAGTGAAAAACTCAGTTTTAGCATTACGCGCTCAACAAATAAGTGAATCCCGTCGAGAGTTTAATGCTCGAGGCGGTAAATTAGATCGCTGTGAGCAATGCTTAATAGCTAAGCACTACTGTATTTGTAAAGGTGTTGAGCATGCAGATTGTAAAGCAGCTGTGTGCTTATTAATGTATCACAATGAAAGTTTTAAACCTTCTAATACTGGGCGCTTAATTGCTGAAATAGTGCCAGAGAACCACGCATTTAGATGGGATAGAACAGACCCTAACCCCGCTCTTTTAGCTTTGATAAGCGATTCACAATATCAGCCAATGGTAGTATTCCCTGCTGAAGATGTAGAAGAGGGCAGGGCCATTACCGAAATAAGTATTGAAGAGGGTAAAAAACCGCTATTTATATTTTTAGATGGTACCTGGCGTGAAGCTAAAAAAATGATTCGCAAAAGCCCATACTTAGATAACTTGCCTGTACTTTCTGTTACTGCTGATAAACTATCTGATTACCGATTACGTGTTGCCCCTCATGCGCATCAACTAGGCACTGCTGAAGTGGCTATTATGGTGCTAGCGCTTGCGGGAGAAATGGATGCATCTTCTAAATTAGAACAGCATTTTATTAAGTTTCGTGATGCGTATTTGCTTGGTAAGCGCAATAAAGGCAGGCCATTAGAAGACTAATTTTTTACGCAGTTAAGCGAAAGCTTGCTGCTCTTTTAAGTGAGCAAGTGCTTTATTTTGAATTGCTCTGAAGCCTTCTTCAGATGTTAATTGTAAAACCGTATTATATAATTGGCTTACGCTATTGTGAGCCTGAATAAACGAGGTGCAGTCCTCACCAATCATATCCTTAGCCTCTTCGACTCGCTTTAAAAAGTAACAGCTAATATCGGTTTTTCCTTTAAAGTGAGTAGTCGCAATAGCGTTAGATATTCTATTAAGCTGATAACTAAATTCATCAGGTCGAGAACCCTCACCCCATTTACTAATAGAAATATCGCTTTCTAACTGGATAATTACGTTAAGTATGTTTTTAAACTCACTCATTGGCATATTTAAAAAGTTATAACCTTTGGGGCTAAATAAAGCTTTATACGGATTTTCGTTGGGAGTTTGGGCACTAAAAACGCCAATTGGTTTTGCTGTACTTGCGTCTGATACTTTACATAAAAAGGTATTGCTTTGCGGCGTTTTAAAATTCATATCCATTGAGTATTTATGATCCTTGCGTTACTTAGTTATCGGCGCAATTAATGAAAAACTTAGCGAAATTTAAAATATTAATAAAGTATTTGAAGGTATTAATATTGATTAGCTGGGATGCAGTATTACCCTGCAAAAGTTAGTGGTAGTTGCTTAGAGCTTTACTAAACCCAAATTTTAGGCAAAGAAAAGCGCGCTCTATCTCTAGGCGCGCTTGCGGAATCTTCTAATTTTCTGCATCCTGCAATTGAACTTAATCAACTCCAATTTTTACTAATCCATGTTTATTACTATATTACTTTTTAGTTCTATGTAATGTAGACCATCCGGGCCTGTATCCTTAAATTCCTAAATATCCTGTAGGGTGAATACTATTACCAAATCCTTAATTACACTTCCTAGTGTATCCCTATTTTAACCAATCCATTGTGTTGCCTTAAAGGCCTGTCCATTTATTCCTTAAACATCCTGTTAAACAACTTAGCCGTGTTGTTATCCTTTTCGCATCTTCCTGACGCTGTCCTTTTTACAACATCGCGTTGTGATACTCATCCTGAGCCTGTCCTAAAATCCGTGTTGTCCTGGTAACCTAATCATTGGTTGGTTGAGTAAGCAGTCCATTTCCTTTTACTCAATAAGCGTCATTGCTTGGTTGATGCGTAAATTATAGTGCAATAGAGCAACTAAAATAGGGATAAAACTACATTCAATTAGTATTTATGCAATAGTAATAATGTAAAAGTTCAATTAATACAGGTTGTTAGGTTGTTTTTGTGTGTTTTTTATCTTGATTTTTACTCATTAGCTGTCACATCCGTGAGACATCTCTTACACTGCATTTCCTTTTTGGGCGTTATTTACATATTTACATTTATTTAAAGTGTGCACTTTTTGAATGAGCGCGGTAGAATTCAATGATAATAACAATTATTTAGGTGAAATAATGAAGACAGTATTTACACTTGTTTTAGGATTAGCAGCATCGGCACCAGCCTTTGCAAGTGACGTTGTTAATATCTATTCTTTTCGTCAGCCGTTTTTGATTCAGCCAATTTTAGAAGATTTTACAAAACAAACGGGAATAAAAACCAATGTTGTTTTTGCTAAAAAAGGGTTAATTGAGCGTGTTAAACGTGAAGGTAAACATAGTAAAGCCGATTTAGTATTAACCTCTAATTTTAGTGCGCTTATTCAATTAGAAGATTTAAAATTAACACAAACTATAAAAAGTGACAGTGTAAATAATAACGTGCCTGCAGCTTTTCGTGACGGTGATGGCCAATGGGTCGCGCTTACTAAGCGAGTTCGTAATGTGTATTCATCAAAAGAGCGAATTGGTGCGTTACCTAAGCTCACTTATGAAGATTTAGCAGATCCTAAATACAAAGGACAAATTTGTACGCGCTCTGGCAAACATCCATATAACTTAGGTTTAGTGGCTTCTATGATTGCACACCATGGTGAAGCGCAAACCAAAGAGTGGCTTGAAGGTGTTAAGGCTAATTTAGCACGTAAACCTCAAGGTAACGATCGTGCTCAAGTTAAAGCAGTTAAAGAAGGTTTATGTAACTTGGCATTAGGTAATAGTTACTATCTTGGTAAAATGCTAGAAGATAAAGAGCAAAAAGGTTGGGCAGAGGCCGTAAATATTAACTTTCCGAATCAAACTAATCGTGGCTCACACATAAATGTTTCGGGTGCGGTTATTACCAAATATGCTAAAAACCCTGAAAATGCATTAAAGCTCATAGAATATATGACCGACAGCAAAGCACAAAACATGTATGCCTCATTAAATATGGAGTATCCAGTTAAGTCGGGTGTTGAACTATCAAGTTTGGTTGCCTCTTGGGGGAGTTTTAAAGAAGACAGCTTGCCACTTGATGAGATTAGTAAATATCGTCCGTTAGCGCTTAAGCTAATTGATGAGGTGAAGTTCGATCTTTAATGACTAATAAATTTAAGCTGTCTAAATGGCAGCTCTTTGCGTGGTCGACTGGCTTAATTCTATCGGCCCCGTTGTTTTTTCTTCTTTTTGAATCTCTACAAGGTAGCTCTGAGGTGTTTTCTCACCTGTGGGATACCGTGCTTTGGGATTACATAACCAATACCGTATTGCTTGTTTTAGGTGTTTGCGTCCTTAGCTGCGCCATAGCTTTGCCACTTGGATGGCTAACGGCTTACTGTAGTTTCCCGGGTAAAAAACAGTTTGAATGGGCACTTATGCTGCCCCTTGCTATGCCCACCTATATTATTGCCTATGTATACACTGATTTATTAGATTATGCGGGCCCGGTGCAAATAGCGCTGAGAGAATGGTTTGGCTGGCAAACGCCTAATGACTATTGGTTTTTTGATATACGTACATTACCCGGCGCCATAGTTATGATTGCCTTGGTGCTTTATCCGTATTTATTTTTGATTTTTAAAACGGCTCTTCGCGAGCAGTCATTCAAATTAGTACAAGCTAGCCAGTTAATGGGGTTATCTCCTTGGCAAAGTTTCTTTAAAGTAAGCTTAGTGCTCTCTCGTGGGGCTATTGTCGCGGCTCTTGCGCTTATAAGTATGGAAACCATGGCTGACTTTGCAACAGTGAGTTATTTTGCCGTAAGTACATTAACAACTGCCGTATACGATACGTGGTTTGGTTATTACTCACTTACAGCGGCAGCTAAAATATCGGGTGTGATGTTATTACTGTTATTTTTAGCATTAATGGCAGAGCGCTTTAGTCGTCGTAACCAAGCGGTATTTGAGCGCCAATCAAGTGTAAATAGCGAATCTCTCTATGTATTAAAAGGAAAGTCAGCTTGGCTCGCAACGGCATTTTGCAGCTTTATTTTACTTATCGCGTTTGTGATCCCTATTGCAGTACTTATAAATTACGCCATTACCTACTTTGATAAAGCATGGAATGTAGAGTTTTTTAGTTACGCTTGGCAAAGTTTAAAAGTGGCTGGGGTTGTGAGCCTAATAACGATTACGTTGAGTATTTTTGTCGTTTTTTATCAGCGTGTGGCAAAGCAAACGTATCCGCTTATTCCCGGGCGTTTAGCAAGCACAGGCTATGCGTTGCCTGGCACAGTACTCGCTATTGCGGTTTTGTTACCTCTTACATTGTTAGAGAACACCATCAACACAGCGCTCGAGCCGTATAATTTAGATATTGGCTTGCTGCTTACAGGTAGTATTCTTACTATTATTATTGCTTATATTGTTAGGTTTTACGCCATTGCACACGGAGCAATTGAGTCGAGTTTTTTACGTATTAGCCCATCACTTGATATGGCAAGCCAATCAATGGGTAAAAGCCAAGGGCAAACGCTGCGTTTAGTGCACCTACCTTTACTGCGAAGAGGATTACTTACTGCTGCGTTATTGGTATTTATTGAGTGTATGAAAGAACTGCCAGCTGCGCTATTGCTCAGACCGTTTAATTTTGAAAGCTTAGCTACTCATGTATTTCAGTATGTGAGTGACGAGCAGTTAGAGCTTGCTTCTATATCGGCATTATTTATTGTTATTGTTGGGTTTATTCCTTTGTATTTTATTAATCGTTCTATGGAGCAGCGTAGTTAAATGAGTAGTTTAATTTTACAAGGCGTGAGCTATCACTATAACGGTACAAAGGTTATTCACGATTTAGATTTAACAGTGGGTAAAGATGAAATTGTTTGTCTACTCGGAGCGAGTGGGTGCGGCAAAACGACCACGTTAAAAGCGATTGCAGGTTTAATTGAAGCTAAGCAAGGGTCTATTTTTATAGACGGTAAATTAGTGAGTGATGAGCAATCGTTTGTCTCGCCTGAGCACCGTAACATCGGCATGATGTTTCAAGATTATGCATTGTTTCCGCATTTAACGGTAGCAAATAATATCGCATTCGGGCTTAGTAAAATGAGTAAAGCTCAAAAGCAGCAACGCGTTGATGAAATGCTTAAGCTGGTACATTTAATTGGCTGTGCTGACAGGTTCCCGCATCAGTTATCGGGTGGTCAACAACAACGCGTAGCTATTGCTCGTGCATTAGCTTATAAGCCTAGTTTATTGCTACTTGATGAACCTTTTTCAAATATCGACACACAAGTACGCTTTGAATTAATTGCCGATATACGTCGAATTATTAAGGCAACTCAAGTATCTGCTGTATTTGTTACACACTCAAAAGAAGAGGCGTTTGCCTTTTCAGATACACTTGCCATTATGCATCGCGGTAAAATTGAGCAACAAGGCACGCCTGAGCAGCTTTTTGCAGCGCCATGTTCAAAGGAGGTTGCAGAATTTCTGGGTCAAGGCATATACTTGAACGCAGAAGTGTTAACAGCAACTGAATACAGAACACCATTTGGTTTAGTCGAGTCCTATGTTGAAAATAAGCATAGCGTAAGCGTAGGGCTTATATATGTGCGCCCTCATCAAATAGAATTAGTGGTAGATAACCAGAGTGACAAGTTCAGCAAGCGAGCTACAATCATAAGTCGTCGCTTTATTGGTTCTGCGTATGTTTATTCGGTTGTTATTGATGAACAAGAAATTGAAGTTGCTGCACAATATGGCCAGTCATTTGAAAATGATGAGCAGGTTATAATAAAAATAAAACCTCACACGGTGAATTTTTTCGAATCGTAATTAATTTGTTATTCGCTGTGTTTTTATCTGTAAAATTAAGGAATAACAATGGCGCAAGCGCAATCAGGGATTTGTGCTGAAGCAAACTTACACGGTTTGCACTTATTTTTTAATGTGTTTGATGGTCAAGATGAATCACTTCGCGCAAAGTTAAAACAAGTAAGCGCTATTGAAGAAGAGTTTAGCGATCAATTTTCAGAATCAATGCTCTCTTGTATGGTTGCTATTGGCGCCCAGTATTGGCCGCATATTCTCCCAGAGTTCATTCCTAGTGAATTACAGAGCTTTCCTAATATAAACCACAGCGATCACCAAATGAGCGTACAACCGTGCGATTTATTTGTGCAAATTCGCTCTGACCGTGAAGACGTTAACCATTTATTTGCGCTGCAAATTTTAAAACTATTTGCCCCCGATGTTGAGCTGGTAGAGCAAATTCGTAACTTTCGCTTTTTAGATGGTCGTGATTTTAATGGTTTTATTTATGGTGGCGACACCGCGCATGGAAGAAAAAAACGCGCTACGGCTTTAATTAGTAACCCTGGTAATTTTGAAGATCAGGGGAGTTATATTCATGTACAACGTTATAAGCATGACTTAACTATGTGGCAGCACTTATCATTGAGTGAGCAAGAACAAATAATGGGGCGTACGCGCCTTGATAACACACTAATTACCCCCGCGATCGAAACCAGCCATGCTTCGCGAAGTGAGCTAAAAGACGAAGACGGGCAACCGCTACTATTAAATCAGAGCATGCCTTATGGCGATGTGTATGAGCAGGGAATGTTATCAATTACATGCGCTTGTACGGGCACCGCATTTGAAAAAGTACTTAATAGTCGTTTAGGGGAAGGAGATTGTTACGACCACTGGCTTGATTTTACTCAAGCCGATATGGGTTCTGCTTTTTTTGCACCTTCAGTCGGGTTTTTAAAACAGATTTAGTTTACTAATTTAGTTATTAAACCGTATCAAATAAAATGCGAACACGTTCAAGTGTTACGTCTATTTCAGATATTTTAGCTGGGGCGATAAAAATAGTATCGTCGCCTGCAATTGTGCCTAGTACGCCATCTGCTTTACCTAATGAATCTAATAATCGTGCTATTAATTGTGCTGCACCAGGACTGGTACGAATAATGATCATCATTTCGTTGTGCATAATGTCGATTACTAATTGGCGTAATGGGCTTTTAGCCGTAGGTACACCCATTTCAGCTGGTAAGCAGTAAACCATTTCTTGTTTGGCGTTACGTGTGCGTACAGCACCAAATTTACTTAGCATGCGCGATACTTTACTTTGGCTTATATTGTCAAAGCCTTGATCTTTTAATGCATCAACTATTTCGCCTTGAGAGCCAAAATTTTCTTCTTTTAATAGTGATTTAAATGCTTTTACCAGTGCTTCTTGTTTATCTTGTGGTTGCATAGTCTTTATTCGTTTTTGTTATTTATGCCGCAAATTCTACACAAAAATGAATAATTATGCAGCAGTTGTTTAGTTAACTTGCCAGTTTGATGCGTTAAATCACAAAAGTTTACGACTATGGTCGAAAATATACTTGAAATAGACAGGATAAATTTGTTTTTAGTCGCTAATTTCATTATCTTAAGAGCCACAAATGTTTCCTACCTCAAATTACGGAGAATTCCAATGAAAGTTGCTGTATTAGGTGCTGCAGGCGGTATCGGCCAAGCGTTGTCTTTATTATTAAAAACAGGCTTACCAGCTGGCTCTGAATTATCACTTTATGATGTTGCACCAGTAGTACCAGGTGTTGCGGTTGACCTTTCTCACATCCCAACAGATGTTAAAGTAGCAGGCTTTGGCGCAGACGAATTAAACAAAGCGCTTGAAGGCTCTGACATCGTTCTTATCCCAGCGGGTATGCCACGTAAACCAGGTATGGATCGTGCTGATTTATTTAATGTAAATGCTGGCATCATCAAAACTTTAGCAGAAGGCATTGTTGCTAGCTGTCCTAAAGCGTTAGTAGGTATTATTACTAACCCAGTAAATGGCACAGTTCCAATCGTTGCTGAAGTATTCAAAAAAGCAGGTACTTACGACGCTAAACGCGTATTCGGTATTACTACGCTTGACGTTATTCGTTCAGAAGCATTTGTTGCTGAACTTAAAGGCGTAGACGTAGCAACTGTGAAAGTACCAGTAATTGGTGGTCACTCAGGCACAACTATTCTTCCTCTACTTTCTCAAGTTGAAGGTGTTTCTTTCACTGATGAAGAAGTTGCTGCACTTACTCCACGTATCCAAAATGCGGGTACTGAAGTTGTAAATGCTAAAGCAGGCGGTGGTTCAGCTACGCTATCTATGGGTGCTGCTGCAGCTCGTTTTTGTATGTCTTTAGTTAAAGGCCTACAGGGTGAAGAAGTTGTAGATTACGCTTACGTTGCTGTTGAAAATGGCGATGCAGAGTACTTTGCACATCCAGTACGTTTAGGTAAAAACGGCGTAGAAGAAATTCTTTCTTACGGCGAACTAAGCGCATTTGAAACAAAAGCAAAAAATGACATGCTTGAAACACTGAAAAAAGACATCAAAGAAGGTGTTGATTTCATGGCGTAATAGCCAAAGTAGAATAACAAAAAAGCCTGCATTTGCAGGCTTTTTTATTGCTCAGAATTAATTTCACACTGTGTAACTAGTTAAAACTAGTGGTCGCGGTCAACCGCAATACGAGCAAGGCTTATGAGTGCTTGCTTATAGTCAGACTCAGCTAAAAAGTCTAAACACGCAATAGCTTTGTCAGCTTCAAGCTCTGCTTTTTGCATTGTAAATTCAAGCGCATTAGTTTGCTTTAGTGCCGATAGAATGTCTTCTAAATGCTCCATACCATTACTGTGCTCTATTGCATCACGAATAAGCTGCGTTTGCTGCTCGCTACCATGTTGCATAGCATAAATAAGTGGAAGCGTTGGTTTGCCTTCAGCTAAATCATCACCAATGTTTTTACCCAACTGCTCAGCATCTGCATTGTAATCGAGTACATCATCTACTAGCTGAAACGCAGTACCTAAATGCATACCATATAGGTTTAGTGCATCGAGAGTAGTTTGGTCTTGCTCAGTAATAATGGCAGCAAGGCCTGTCGCTGCTTCAAACAACTTAGCTGTTTTAGAGTAAATAACCTGCATATAACTGGCTTCGGTCGTATCTGGGTCGTTGCAGTTCATTAACTGCAATACTTCACCTTCAGCAATAATGTTTGTTGCATCGGCAAGTACTTGCATAACCTGCATTTTTCCAAGGCCAACCATAAGCTGAAATGAACGAGTGTAAATAAAGTCACCAACCAATACGCTAGCAGCATTACCAAATTCAGCATTTGCTGTAGGTGTGCCACGTCGTAAGTTTGATTCATCTACAACATCATCATGCAATAGCGTTGCTGTATGAATAAACTCAACAATTGTTGCAAGTGTTATGTGATCTTTACCCTGATAACCGAGCGCTTTGGCTGCTAAAATCGCGAGCATTGGACGAACGCGTTTGCCGCCACTGCTAACTATATATAAACCAAGCTGATTAACTAACGCCACATCTGAGCGCATTTGCGCATGTATAAGTTGATTGACGTCATTCATATCGCTTTCGATTAACGCCTGGATAGCTTTTATATCCATTGATCTCCGAGCCAATTTTTATGTGTGAACGGCGCAGATTGTACAACAAAAAATGCACTAGCTCGATATTTTGTGACGATTGATTGAAAAAACACTATTAAAGTACTTAATTTAGACTGAATTAGCCAAGATAACTGATTAATTGATAATCAATATACAGTTTATGGTGTGCTTAGATATTAAGCTGTGAGGGTCATATTTGAGTACATTAATTTATTTCGACTAAGAGTTAAAAAGCGCTTGGCAAAAGGGCTAATTAATATAAAATGGGGTAAATATTGAATTGCTCTCAAAGCAGCTACTTTTTATTCATTTTAATTACAAAATAGGCTTGCTAGTTATTTCGCGTTAGCGTAAACTTCGCGCCCTATCGAAGAATATTTTAGTTGCGCCGATTTGAGGGTGCACAGACGGAGTTAATTATGTACGCGGTTTTCCAAAGTGGTGGTAAACAGCATCGTGTGACTGAAGGTCAAACGATTCGTCTTGAAAAATTAGACGTTGAAACTGGTGCGGCAGTAGAATTTGATTCAGTACTTTTAGTTGCTGATGGTGAGAAAATCGAGATCGGTGTACCGTTCGTAAACGGTGGCAAGATAACAGCTGAGGTTGTTTCACATGGTCGCGGTGAGAAGATTAAGGTTGTTAAATTTAGACGCCGTAAGCATTCTCGTAAGCAAATGGGCCATCGTCAATGGTTCACTGAAGTTAAAATCACTAGCATTAGCGCTTAATTAGAGGTACTTAGAAATGGCACATAAAAAAGCAGCTGGTAGTACTCGTAACGGTCGCGATTCAGAAAGCAAACGCCTAGGTGTTAAGCGTTTTGGTGGCGAATCAGTTCTAGCGGGTAGCATCATTGTTCGTCAGCGTGGAACTCGTTTCCACCCTGGTACTAACGTAGGTATCGGTAAAGACCACACTATCTTCGCAAAAGCAGATGGTAAAGTTCAGTTTGAACAAAAAGGTCCTTTAAACCGTAAATACGTAACTATCGTAACTGAGTAATCAGTAAGGTAGTTAAAAACCCCGCCTTTGCGGGGTTTTTTGTTTTGTAGTCAGTCAAAATATATACCCAAGCCTGCATTTGTGTTGGCTTGGGTATATAATAGAGTTATTAAACAAGCCAATCCCTAAAGTGAGTAATCATGAAGTTTGTAGATGAAGTAGAAATTCGCGCAGAAGCTGGAGACGGTGGCAGCGGTATCGTGTCTTTCCGTCGTGAAAAATATGTTCCAGATGGTGGACCAGACGGCGGTGACGGTGGAGACGGTGGTAGTGTTTATCTACAAGCTGATGAAAACTTAAATACCCTAATTGATTATCAGTTTGAGCGCTTTCATAGAGCTGAACGTGGTACTAACGGTCGTAGCCGTAACTGTACAGGCCGAAAAGCCGATGACTTATTTGTTATGGTGCCTGTAGGCACGCGCATCATGGATGTTGATACCCAAGAGGGACTTGGCGACTTAACTCAAGATGGTCAACGAATTTTGGTTGCAAAAGGTGGTTTCCACGGCTTGGGGAATGCACGTTTTAAATCAAGTACTAACCGAGCACCTCGTCAAAAAACATTGGGCACACCCGGTGAAGTACGTAACTTAAAGTTAGAGTTACTATTATTAGCTGATGTAGGCTTACTAGGATTACCAAATGCAGGTAAATCTACGTTTATCCGCAGTGTATCTGCAGCAAGACCAAAAGTAGCTGATTACCCATTCACGACGCTTATTCCTAATTTAGGTGTGGTACGTCCTGAAGCAAATAAATCATTTGTTATAGCCGATATTCCGGGTCTAATTGAAGGTGCATCTGATGGTGCAGGCCTAGGTATTCGCTTCTTGAAGCATTTAGAGCGTTGTCGTGTGTTATTGCACATTATTGATGTAATGCCGGTAGATGGTTCAAACCCTGTTGATAATGCATTCTCGATTATTAACGAGCTACACCAATACAGTCCTAAATTAGCTGAAAAACCACGCTGGTTAGTGTTTAATAAAATAGATTTATTACCAGAAGATGAAGCAAAAGCGCTATGCGAAGCGATTGCAGAAGAGCTGGGCGAAACTGAAAATATTTATCACATTTCAGCAATTAATAAACTTAATACTCAACCTTTAATCCACAACATAATGACACTACTTGATAGCATGCCTAAAGAGAAGTTTGTACAAGTTGAAGATGAAGAAGTTGAATTTAAGTGGGATACCTATCATGAAAAAGCCACTAAAGGTAAAGGCAATGATGATGATTGGGACGACTGGGATGAAGATGATTACGACGTAGAAGTTGTCTACGAGCGTTAATTAAATAGAATTTATTAAAAAGGAGCTTATGCTCCTTTTTCTTTTTTTAAGAATAAAGTACTAGGTGTTTATTATGATAATTTCAATGATTGCAGCCATGGCAAATAACCGTGTAATTGGCCTAGATAATAAAATGCCATGGCATTTACCAGCAGATCTTCAGCATTTTAAAAAAGTAACTACGGGTAAACCTGTGATCATGGGTCGTAAAACTTTTGAGTCAATAGGCCGTCCTTTACCTGGGCGTCGTAATATTATTATTACTCGAAACAGCGAATATACTGCAGAGGGTATTGAAGTAGTAACTACGCCAGAGGCCGCACTAGAACTAGTTTGTGCAGTTGAAGAAGTGATGATTATTGGTGGTGGTAATATTTATGAGCAATTTTTACCAAAAGCAGAACGCCTGTATTTAACCTTTATTGATTTAGATGTTAAAGGCGATACACAGTTTCCTGATTACAATAAAGTAGCTAATTGGGGCATAAAAGAAGAGCAAGAAAATCTCCCAGACGAAAAGAATAAATCTAGTTATAAATTCGTAACCTTATATAAAGAACATTAACATTATTGCGTAATTTTTAGTAGGTTGGTATAATATTAAACAGTCTATATAGGAATAAAGTACCATAAAGGGTTTGATATGTTTAAATTACCAAAGCTAGTTGTAGTTACTGTTGTTGTAGCAGTAAGTTCGTTTTCGTACACAGCACCTGCAAATGCTGAAGATCAGTTAGCAGTATCTATTTGTGAATATATTGCGGCAGACGATAAAAACCGATTACGTAGTAAGCTTAAAAGCTCTCGCGTGAAAATTCGTAATATTTATGATGCAGTGCAATGTAACGGTAATAACTTGCTACGTCATGCCGTTGCTAGTAATGCAGTGGATACTGGTGAGTATATAGTTAAAAACTTATCAAAAAGTGCGTTAGCTGATGGTGCTGACATTAGTTGGGTAGAAGGCAATTTTGCTAGCTCACCGCTTATTGCAGTGATTAAAGAGCGTGCTGGTCTTTAGTTATAATAATATTTATAGCTTTACCATTGATAAGAATACGTTCAAAGATTTATAAGCCTAGGGTTGTTACAAATAATAATACTAGGCTTTTCTCCTTTCCTCCCAACATATACATTGCTTAATTATACTTCCAAAAAATCATTAATAAGTTTCACAACTTACTAACTAGCTTTAAACTGCTAAAAATATGAAGTCTTTCTTTAAAAAAATAGCTTAAAATTTACTTCTTCAAAAGATGTGGCTTTATTCAGCTGGTATCTATTTTGTATCTGTTATTTTATTTACAAACTTAATCACTAAGGATAGATATGAAAGCTGTTATTCCAGTAGCTGGCTTAGGGACGAGAATGCTTCCTATGACAAAAGCTATTCCAAAAGAAATGCTCCCAATAGTCGATAAACCTTTAATTCAATATATTGTCAGCGAATGTGTATCTGCCGGTATTAAAGATATTGTATTGGTTACACACAGCTCTAAAAATGCAATCGAAAACCATTTTGATACAAGCTATGAACTAGAAGCCACTCTTGAAAAACGTGTTAAACGTGCTTTATTAGATGAAATTCGATCTATTTGTCCGCCTGATGTAACTATTATGAGTGTACGCCAAGGTGAAGCTAAAGGGCTAGGGCATGCTATTTTGTGCGCTAAGCCAATAATAGGAGACGATAGCTTTGTAGTACTCCTTCCAGACGTGATACTTGATGCTTATACTGCCGATCAAGAAACTGAAAACTTAGCTGCGATGATTAAACGTTTTAAAGAAACTCAAGCAAGCCAAATAATGCTTGAGCCGGTAGCTAAAGAAGACGTTAGTAAATATGGTATTGCTGATATAAACGGTGTTGAGTTAATGCCAGGTAAAAGTGCTGCAATTAAAGCGATGGTTGAAAAGCCTGATGCAGACTTAGCACCTTCAAATCTTGCTGTTGTAGGGCGATATGTACTGAGTAAAAATATTTGGCCTCTACTAGCAAAAACCTCTGTAGGTGCTGGCGGTGAAATACAGCTTACTGATTCTATTGACGCATTAATGGCACAAGAAACCGTTGAAGCATTTCATATGAGTGGCCGCTCTCACGATTGTGGAGATAAGCTCGGTTATTTAAAAGCAATTGTAGAGTACAGTATGCGGGATAAAAAGTTAGGTAATGACTTTTCTCGCTTTATAAACGATTTAAATTTACCTTAACTGCAGAGCAATAAATTTCATGAAAACTATAGAAGCTAAAATAGCTTTCATGAAATGTAGTGAGCTCGGTCTATAGACCTTTACTATACAGCTCTGGGTTACGTAGTATGTTTGTTACTTATTCTGTATTAATCTTTTCAAGGAACTACCATGATTGAGCAAGGCCAAGAATTACCAGCAGTTACACTAACGCAATTAACTGACGATGGTATGCAGTCTCTTACAAATAAAGAGTTGTTTGAAGGTAAAAAAGTCGTGTTATTTGCAGTGCCAGGTGCATTTACACCAACGTGTTCAAATGCACATCTACCTGAATTTATTACTCTTGCTGATAAAATTAAAGCGAAAGGTATTGATGCTATTTACTGTGTATCTGTTAATGACGCATTTGTTATGAAAGCATGGGGCGACTCGCAAAACGCGCAAGAAATTACAATGCTTGCTGATGGCGATGGAAGTTTCACTAAATCGTTAGGGCTTGATAAAGATACCGCTAGTTTTGGTGGTGTACGCTCAACGCGTTACGCTATGATTGTTGAAAATGCAGTAGTAACTGGTTTATTTGTAGAGCAAGACAAAGAGTTTGTTGTAAGCCGCGCAGAATCAGTATTAGAGAAGCTATAACAGTAATAAGGTGTAGGTTTTAGCTCTAATTAATCAGCAACTTACTATTTAAAAACCGATGTTGGAAACAACATCGGTTTTTTATTTACGGCTCAAACTTTAAATTACGGTTGGTATTGCCCGCTAATTGTTAAACCAGAGAAAGTGCTATAAGCGTTAACGCTTAAATGCCAAGTACCTGCTTGTGGAGCGGTAAATGTACATGTTTCTGCATTGCCATTTTTATAAGGGCGACAATCGTACGTAGTTGTTGTTGGTTGGCTTCCATATTTTACAAATAAGTCTGCATCGCCACTTCCACCCGACGTTGTTACTGTGAACGTACTCATTCCTGCAGGTACATCTAACGTGTAATGCTTCCACTGACCAGTATTGCCTGTCACATCGTTTATAGTGCCGCCGCCAGCTTGTGGAGCGCCTGTACCGCCGCCAGACGATGAACCACCAGTAATATTACCCACCAAGCTCACAGCTGAATATGCAGAGTAGCCATTAAGCATTACGTGATAAGTGCCCGCTGTTGGATTATCAATAGAACACTCTTCGCTATTACCACCTTTATAAGGGCGACAATCATAGGTAGTTGTCGTTGGTTTTCTGCCTGCACGTACGTATAAATCAGCATCACCAGTGCCACCACTCATAGTGAACGTGACGTTAGTTGTACCGCTTGGCACTGTCATAGTGTAAAATGCTTGTGCATTTGCTACGCCACTTAAACCTGTTTTAGCTTCACCACTAACAAGTTCATTATTGCCACCTGTTGGTGGAGTTGTACTGCCACTTGCTGCTGCAACAGCTGCGGCTGCATCAACAATACCCGTACCACAGTTAGTACATGTAGCAGGGAACGCACGGGTTGTTGATTTTAAAATACTTTCTATTTCATCAGGCGTTGCATCTGGTTTTGCTTGCTTAATAAGTGCCGCAACACCTGCTACGTGAGGTGCAGCCATTGATGTACCTTGCGAAAAACCGTAACTGTCGCTTGAAGGTGTAGACGAACCAGAGTTATAAGTTGATAGAACGCCTTCAGAGTCGTTTGCAAAACTTTGCGCGCCACCCGGTGCTGCAACATCAATATTGCTACCGTAGTTTGAGTAATAAGCTCTGCCGCCATTACGGCCCACTGATGCTACGTTTACTACACCATTACAGTTACCTGGGTTGTAGTTTGCTGAGTTATCGTTATCGTTACCTGCAGCAATAACTACCACAGTGCCGTTACTACGCGCGGTGTTAATTGCATTTTGAGTTGTAGAGCTACATGAACCGCTGCCGCCTAAACTCATGTTTATTACATCTGCAGGGTTTGAGTTAGCAGGAATACCTGAAACACTTCCACCAGATGCCCAAATAATACCGTCTGCAATATCTGAGGTTAAACCACCACACTTACCAAGTACACGAACAGGCACTACTTTTGCGTTATAAGCTACGCCTGCAACGCCTTCGCCGTTATTGGTTACCGCAGCAACTGTCCCGGCCACATGCGTACCATGCCAGCTAGAGTTTTGTGCACCGTTAGTGCCACATTCATTCGCAGCAACTGCATCACCAGGATCACGTGCATCGCTATCGCGACCACCGCCATCATTTGCTACCGATAGGTTAGATATCATATCGTAACCCGGTAAAATATTAGCGTTTAAATCAGCATGAGGGCGGTAGCCCGTATCTAGTACAGCAACAACTACACCGCTACCCGTTGCGGTATCCCATGCGGTAGGTAAGTTTAAACCACCGGCTTGCTCGTAGTAGTGCCATTGGTCATCAAAGCGTGGATCGTTAGGAGTTGAAAACGGCTTTAACATTTGATCCACTTCAATGTATTCAACATTACCTGAATCAATCATTTCTTGCATAAACTCTTGGGCTTCTGCTGTACTTAATTTTTTATCAGCACGCATTACGTGATGGTTGTTAAGTGCCATTGCACGAATGTATTTTGCTTTTACTTGGCCTTTTTTAGAAGCGAAGCTTTTAACAAAGCTTTGTGCGCGCTTTTTCATGCTAGACGGGCTTGCGTCTGCAGTTGAGAGGCTCGCCATTTCGCTATTATTTTTATATTTAATAATGAACTGAGTTTCAAAGCCGCCTTGGCTTTGTAGTTTAGCCGATGTTTCAGCCACTGAACTTGAAACTGATTGAGCCATGCCAGATGTTGCTGCAAAAAGCGTACTAACTGTAATTGCAATTGCGCATCTTTTAAAAGTTTTACTTGTTGTCATAATTATCCCTAGATTTTATTTATTATTTCGTGATGTAAGATCACGATGCGGGAACAAAAGTAAACGATCTGTTAACTAGGTTAAAATATCAAATTATTATGTACCTCTTTCATTTAGTTATAACTCAGGTTTTTAGCGGTTTACTCGTCGTTTAGTATTTGTCGTATAAATTAAAAACAGGTATAAAGGATTGATTTGTTGTGCAGGTAATTAGTCATCACTTATTACTGATGCGATTTTGTTGTGTTATTACTAATAATTTAAATGCTGCGTTGTTAGCTATTAAACTTTGCTATAATCGAGCAAATTTTTTAATGAGATAAATAAATGACCCAAGTAGATGTAATTGTAATAGGTGCGGGAGCAGCAGGGTTAATGTGTGCAGCGCAAGCTGGATACCGTGGCCGAAGCGTTACAGTACTTGATATGGGGAAAAAACCAGGTCGTAAAATTTTAATAAGTGGTGGTGGGCGTTGTAATTTCACTAACGAAAACGCAACGCCAGATAACTATTTATGTGGAAACTCTCATTTTGTTAAATCATGTTTAAGTCGCTATACGCAGCATGACTTTATTGAGCTGGTGGACAGACATGGCTTGGCGTATCACCATAAAACATTAGGCCAGCTTTTTTGCGATAACAATGCACAAGACATTGTGGATATTTTACTGACCGAATGTGAGTGGGCGGGAGTAAATATAAAGCTACGCAATGAAGTGATCAGCGTATCAAAGACCGAAACAGGCTATAGCGTTACCACAGAGCAAGAAACATTAAGCTGTGAATCGTTAGTCATTGCATCGGGTGGCTTAACCATGCCAAAACTGGGTGCAACGCCAATAGGCTATAAAGTAGCACAGCAGTTTGGATTAAGTGTATTACCAACCATGGCCGCCCTTGTGCCATTTACTTTGCATCAACACGATAAAGAGCGCTTTGAAGGGCTGTCGGGAATTAGTATCCCTTGTGAGGTTTCAAGCGAAGATGGCACCGTATTTAAAGAAAATATCCTCTTTACTCACCGAGGGTTATCAGGCCCTGCAATATTGCAAATAAGCTCATTTTGGCGAGCAGGGCAGGCTGTCACTATAAACCTGCTACCTGGAATTGATTTAAGGCAGCAACTTGCTGATTGGCGAGAAACGCAGGCCCAAAAGTCTTTAAAAAACAGCCTTGCGACTATTTTACCTAAACGCTTTATAGAAATACTGCACGAAAGCAAAGCGATACCAGATTGTAATATTAATCAGCTTACACATGCTCAAATAGATGAGTTAGTAAATTACATTCGCGCTTGGCAAATTAAACCCAATGGCACTGAAGGCTATAGAACAGCAGAAGTAACACTCGGTGGTGTAGATACCGACGAGTTGAGCTCAAAAACCTTTGAAGCCAAAAAAGCCAAAGACCTATACTTTATAGGTGAAGTAACCGATGTAACGGGTTGGTTGGGAGGCTACAATTTTCAGTATGCTTGGAGCTGTGGATTTGCCGCCGGACAGTATTGTTAAGTGTTTATAAAGCGTAAATAGTTTAACTTTGTCTAAGTATATTAAAAATTATAGTTCAGTAGGCTTAAATAAAATTAGATTTACTGAAAGCACATAGAACCTAGTATCTTATCGTATTTTTGTTATTATTTACCCACTCGGTGACGCTAATTTTATTAAGCTATCGCTCACCTAGAGGGTTAAATAATTTACGCATTCACGTACGCTATACACACTTCTTATTTGTTCACGTTTTATCACCTAAAACACGCCGCTGTTAAAATTTATAACCGCAATACTTGAATGCTCTTTTACTCAACCAGCCTGTATTTTTGCAATTTACTATTTGGCTTCTCAGGTATTGTCATTTCAATTAGCGCTGCATCTATAGCTGGTTTAAGATAGCGCTCTCTAAAATGCTTTCTATCTTTTAAATTCAATTTTGCCTGTAATTGTTTTCGATTTAAAGAACCTTCCACTTGGTATAGTACATTTAACAAGGCTTTAACTTGTGGGGTTTCTTGGGGTTTGTGTGTGAGGTGTTTTTCTTGGGGGGTTGCCTCTTTGTCTGATAATGAATCACTAAATGCTAAAAGCATACGTAAAATATTTTCGAGCATGTATTCTATGAATGCGCAGGAGTCACCTGTTTCTGTACTGTTACCTATTGCTGTATGGTACTGCTCTTCACTTATCGCGACAACGCTTTCTATAGGTATTAGAGCAAATAATGGATTCCATTGTTTTAATATTTGAGTGTGCCAAATGCACCCAATACGGCTATTACCATCAACAAAAGGATGTATAAATTTAAGTTCATAATGAAACACTGAACTTTTTATAAGTGGGTGTTGGTCTGAACTAGCAAGCCAATTAAATAGCTCTTCCATCATTTGTGGAATATGCAACGCTTGTGGAGCCATTTGCAATTTTTTGCCGTTATCGTCGACATTGCTAGAACGGTAATTACCTGCACCACGCCCTCGCGATAGCATGAGAGTTTTATGTCCACTCAAAAGGTCATTACAGAGATTTGTATCCCAATTATCTAATTGGTTATACGTGTTAATAATATCGTTTTTCTCTCGATCAATTTCAGCCGATAAGAAGTTATCATTATGGTGTAGTGTATCTATTTTTCGGCTTGTTAAATCACTGTTTTCAACAGCGAGAATGCTTTGAATCTGGTTTTTAATAATGTTCTCGCGATCTTGATTTATGTTGTGTTTACTATAAAAAGCAGACAACTTACCAAGGGCTTCGGCAATATCAGAAATATAATGAATAGTTTTTGTTGTGATCGTGAAGGGAGGTTGAAATTGACTCATGAAATAATACATTTTAAGCTTTAATTCTGTCTATAAGATACGCTGATCTCATTCAAAAGTCAGCGTTATTGTTACAATTTAAATTATTAGCAAAAGATAAAGCCCTCTTTATAAAAAGGGCTTGAATAAGCAGTACTTAAAGGCGGCAAATGATAACCAATTAATTTGTTAGGGTGAAAATCTGTTTTCACTCTTCTATAAATGCTTCGCCTTGTGTCATCCACTTAGCAGCAGGTTTCCCTTTTAAGTAATGATCAAAGTACTGCATCATACGCACTGAAAAATCGACCTGATTAGGAAACTTTTTCAAGTGGTGTGGTTCACCTTCATATTGTAAAAATATAGCGTCTTTTCCTGCACGGCGTAGGGCTAAGTAGTACTGCACGCTCTCATGCCAAGGCACTGCATCATCTTTGTCGCCAGACATTATTAAGATAGGCGTATTAACTTTGTCTGCAAAAAATACTGGTGAGTTTTCTATGTAAAGCTCTGGTGCTTCAAATAAGTTTTTGCCAATACGGCTTTGCCCTGTTTCGTATTGAAATTGACGAGTAAGGCCCGATTTTAAACGTATGCCACTGTAAGCACTTGTCATGTTTGATACTGGAGCGCCAGATACAACCGCTTTAAACATATCTGTTTGGGTTACCATAAATGCACTTTGATAACCCGCCCAAGAGTGACCTTGTAAGCCTATTTTATCTGGGTCGGCTATGCCTAAATCTATTAATTTTTGGGTGGCGTTTATCATGGTTTGCGTTGACGATTTACCCGGGTGACCTATTTCAAAACGAATATCAGGTAAAAACACCGCATAACCGTTTGAGGTAAACATAGGGAAGTTAGGGCGATGGTTTAATTCCATTTTAGGAAAATCAAACATGCGCTGACTCATGTAACGATAAAAATACACAACCATAGGCACTTTATCGCCTTTTTTATAACCCGCAGGCTTTATTAATACGCCTTGTAAGTCTTCGCCATCAAAGCCTTTATAACTTATTAGTTCTGGCTTTTCGCCCCAGGCAAAATTACTAATTTGTGGGTTTAGCGTGGTTACTTGTTTTGGTGCGCTAAAGCTAAAATCTGTTTGGTAGTAATCAGGAAATTGGCTATAAGTTTGCGAGGTAAATAAATACTTGTCAGCCTTTTTGGCTTTTTTAACCATATCAAAGCGTTTATTACCGCTAAGCACGTTAGTTAGTGTGTTAGTGGTTAAGTCGAGCTTTGCAACTTCGCTTTGTTTAGTTTGTAAGTTAATAGCAGAGACAAGTAATGTATCGCCTTTTTTAAAGCCCACTTGGGTTTTATCAAGCTTAATAACACGGTACTGCGTATTGCTTTGCTTACCATTAGTTAGGCGTTTAGCTTGCTGCGTTTTTACGTCAAATGCCCAAATATCGTATTTACTATAAGCAAGCACTTGGCTGCTATCGGCCATCCAACCAGCAAAACCATAACCAGGTTGAGTAGATGGGTAGTCGTGTTTATCATCAGCAAAGGTTGCCTGAATCGCTTTTGTAAGCGGTGTTACTTTATTATTTTTTAAATCTTTTAACTGTATTTGGCTATCGCTAAAGTAAGCCGCAAACTCTCCATTAGGTGCAAGGTTCGGTTTAAACGGGTAGTTACTAATAATGGGAGTTTGTTTACCGGTGTTTATATTTACTGCAAAGTAATCAGCAAAAAAACCGCCGTACATTATTTTTTCTAGGTAGGGAATGTTAGATGAGCCAAGTAAAGACACATCTCGCTCAGGGTTTAGTGCAACCTCAGGCATGTTTGGTGTACTAAGTTGCGCAACTTTTTGCGAGTTAACGTGATATACCGCGCTGTAATGGCGGTTTTTATTAACTTCGTTCCATTGCTGTTCTTCACGCGGTTTTATTTGCGCATCGTTGTTGTGCCATACATCTAAACCTTTATGTTCACGTATGGTATCAAAGTCGTACAATGAGGCTTCGTCGGTATATTCTTTGGCTTTTACTTTAGCTGCTAATTTTGGATGGTTTTCAAAATATAAGCGCTCGCCATTTTCTGACCATTTAAGGGATGCTGTTTTAACTAAAACCCAGGTTTTATCAGGTGAGGCTATTGTTGAAAGTTTATCGTTTTTATATAGCTGTAAAGTGTAGCTTCGACGGCGCGTGTCATCATTTACATAATTACCTAATGTAAATGCTGCAATATTGTCAGTTGGGTGCCACGCTATTTTATTTGCGATTACGCCTGGTTCATCAATTAATACGCTGCTATTAAAGTCACTTAGCTCAATTAACGCTATTTGGTTGTTATTACCATCGCTGTAACTTTGACTCACTAATAGCTGGCTGTTGGCTGAGTTAATAGCATAGCTAAATACGTTTTCTATTGTATGGGTGCGTTTATCAGATAAATTTACGATAACAAGCGCATAGCTCTTATCTTTTTTATCGGGCGTGATAGCGTTGTCTTCTTCGTTTTTAGTGCTATCGGTTTTATCTTCTACTTTTGCGTCATCGTCTTTTTTATTCAAACGATAAACAAGCCACATACCGTCATCAGATAACGTGTAATCTTTTACATCAGCAAAGCTTTGTTGGGCACCTGATTGTGTGTTTAAGAGTACCAGATTGTTTTTAAGTGTGTCTTTTTTTTTGGTTGTTTCTTTTTCAAGTAAGGTAGGTACTTGTGTAAAAGCGACCCAGTTAGCGGCTTTATTAATATGAGGCTTAGTGCCGCGCTCTACTTCTGCGATGAGAGTATTGCTTTGTAGTGAGTAAACTTGGCCAGTTGCATTTCCACGATACGGCGTTGCACTAAAAGTGAGTACTTGACCATTGTCAGATAGTTGCGTGCTTTTAGCTGATTTAAAACTAAAAACGTCTTTAAATTGTAGCGATTCTTTGGCGTGTATGCCGGTGCTAGTTAAGCTGGCAACGAGTGCAGTGCTTAATAAGGTGAGTTTTGTTTTCATTATTGATTCTCGTATTATGACATTGTTTCATTGTAACGAGTTTGGTTCATAATTCGAGCGGATCAGTTAAATGGCAGCTACATACGACAAAACGACCCGCAGGTCGTTTTTTGGTATTTAATTTATTAATTGAGCAGTAATTACAGCCAAATTTTTTGTAGCTCAAGCCATTGTTTTTCAAATTGAACACTTGGCTTTGCTTTAAAGTCACTACGTACAAACTGATTCATTTTGCCTTCAACGTAGGCAAGTAAAAAGTTTGCAAGTGTAAGCTCATCACTTTGGAAGTTTTTACCTTCACGTAATTTACGCTCACGAAGTACTTGTTTAAACTGAGTTTCTAGTTTTTCAAACAGACTTTGTACCCGCTCGCGTAAACGTTCCTGCTCACCTTGTAATGCGTCGCCAGTTAAAATACGAGTAATGCCTGGGTTTTTTTCAGCAAAGGTTAGAAGTAATAATAGAATGTTATAAATGCGCGTTTGGCTTTCTTTTTCGTTTTCAATAATAATATTTATACGAGATAAAAGGGTATCTTCAATAAACTCAATTAGGCCCTCAAACATACGCGCTTTGCTCGGAAAATGACGGTATAGCGCGGCTTCAGACACACCCACCTCAGCAGCTAGTTTTGCTGTGGTGATACGTTGTCCTAAATTAGTTTCTAACATTTGTGCGAGTGCTTGCAGTATTTGCTCTTTGCGATTACTTCTTTTTGTCGCAGGCATGAACATTCCTTTTTATTAGTTATTCTTAGTGGCGCAGTTAAGAACCCTAGTCATTTTTTGTTCAAATGATTGGCGTATGTTAATGTTTTATTCAGTTTGTTTCCAGCCTTTTTATAGATGTTTAGCCAGCTGTTCGATCACCTTGCGAGCTATTTCTATTTTACTTGTAGTTGGTAATTCTAGTTGTTCGTTATGCCAGTACAGTGTTAAAGCATTATGATCGGAATTAAACCCTAAGCCACTTTTTGATACGTCATTAGCGCAAATCATATCTAGATTTTTATTCTTTAGTTTACCTTTAGCATAGCTTTCTACATTTTGAGTTTCGGCGGCAAACCCCACAGTATAAGGACGATTTTGTTTAAGATTGGCAATAGCTGCAATTACGTCAGGGTTTTTAGTTAAAGTAAGAGTGAGTTCGTCGCCTTGCTTTTTCATTTTTTGAGTCGCAATGTTTGCAGCTCGATAATCCGCAACAGCAGCGCAACCTATAAAAGCATCTGATTGTGGTGCATAGGTAAGTGACTCAGTTAATAGCTCCTCAGCGCTTTCTATATTGATAAGGTTTACGCCAGTAGGGGCTTTTATAGTGACCGGACCCGAAATTAAATTAACCTTAGCACCGAGTTGCAACGCGGCTTCTGCCAGTGCATAGCCCATTTTTCCAGAGCTGTGATTTGATATAAAACGTACCGGGTCGAGAGGCTCACGCGTTGGGCCTGCTGTTATTGTAATTGTTTTTCCTGCAAGTAATTGCGGTTGCTCTTTTGCTATACATAGCGCAACTAGCTCATGAGGCTCTAACATGCGTCCAGCGCCTATATCACCACACGCTTGCTCACCTTTACCCGGGCCCCAAATAAGTACGTTACGTGCTTTTAATGTGGCTAAATTAGCTTGTGTTGCTGCGTGTGCATACATTTGCTGGTTCATGGCTGGTGCAACTGCGACTTTTGCAGGCGTTGCTAGCAGTAACGTCGTTAGTAGGTCGTCAGCAATGCCGGCTGCCATTTTAGCAATAATATTACACGTCGCTGGAGCAACTAAAATTAAGTCAGCCCATTTTGCAAATTCAATATGCCCCATTGAAGCTTCAGCGGAAGGGTCTAGTAATGAGTCAGAGACTGTTTCCCCACTAACGGCTTGCATGGTCAGTGGTGTAATAAAGTGTTTAGCTGATTCAGTCATAACTACTTTTACTTCACAACCAGAGTCTTTTAATCGCCTAACGAGTTCTGCACATTTATAAGCTGCAATACCGCCGGTAATACCTAGTACAATTTTTTTGTTTGTTAAGTTAGTCATGGATGTTCATCAGCTTTTATTAAATATTGGGCTTAAAATAACAAATCTTTACCCATACAGCGAAGTTTTTTAATTCGAAATAACAGGCTAAATTTCAAATTTGCATTACATTTATAAGACACTTTCGCCTCTCAAGGATGAATAATGCAACTTACTTCACTACCAAACTCACTTCGACCTCGTGAAAAGCTCATAGCAAAGGGAGCTAAGGCGCTGACTGACGCAGAGCTTCTTGCCATATTTTTACGAACAGGGTTACCGGGAATGAATGTAATTGAGTTGGCTCAGCATTTATTAAACGAGAATAAAACACTTCATAATTTGTTTAATGCCAGCATTGAGGAGTTTTGCTCTCAAAAGGGGTTAGGGACCGCTAAGTATGTTCAGCTACAAGCTGTGTTAGAGCTAAGCCAACGTTATATGCAGGAGCGTTGCCAACGAGACGCCGTGTTTAATTCGCCAAACTCAGTTTACGATTACCTAACAATTCAAATGCGAGGTTTGCAACAAGAAGTATTTATGGTGTTATATCTGGATAGCCAAAATAGATTAGTAAAAGATGAAATACTTTTTTATGGCACAATTAATTCTGCCAGCGTTTATCCGCGTGAAGTGGTAAAGGCTGCCCTTAAAAATAATGCAGCCGCTGTTATTTTTGCGCATAATCATCCAAGTGGTATTGCAGAACCGAGCCAAGCAGACAAACTTATTACTAATAAATTGCAGCAAGCACTGCAATTGGTCGACATAAGTGTGCTCGATCACATCATTGTTGGTGGAGAAACGTGTGTTTCGTTTGCCGAGCGAGGCCTGATTTAGCTTTGTTAGATACAGAAGTGTGTTAAAAATGAGCTGTTTAACGTGTTTTGGCAAATTAGTTTAATTTAAATGCAGTTTTTACTTTCCCTAAGGGCATTCGATCTTTATAATTAGCCGCTATCAAATTTACATATATGAGCTGATTGGATAGATCAGTGTTTGATCTTTGCCTGTAAAAGCTGTATAAAGAGCGCCCTTCGATTTATCTCTAGGGCGGAAATACACGGCCTTAGATTAAATTAAGCTCGAGCGAAGTTATTGGAGATATATAGACATGTCTAAAGTATGTCAAGTTACAGGTAAGCGTCCTGCGGTTGGTAATCACCGTTCACACGCGAGAAACGCGACTAGACGTCGTTTCCTACCTAACCTACAAACACACCGTTTTTGGGTTGAAAGTGAAAAACGTTTTGTAACATTACGCACTACTACTAAAGGTATGCGTATTATCGATAAAAAAGGCATCGACACGGTTCTTACAGAAATCCGTGCTCGCGGCGTTAAAGTTTAAGGATCTGAATCATGCGCGATAAAATCCGTTTAGTTTCAACTGCCGGTACTGGTTTTTTCTACACTACTGACAAAAACAAACGTAACATGCCTGAGAAGATGGAAATCAAAAAGTTTGATCCAAAGATTCGTAAACATGTTCTTTTTAAAGAAGCTAAAATTAAGTAATTTTAGTTCTTTTAGAATTTAAAAACCCAGCTTAGGCTGGGTTTTTTGTTTTTTAAAATATGATTAGTGAATTGATATAAAAAAAACCTCGTTGGCATAACCAACAAGGCTTTTAAATAAAAAAACGTTATACCAATAGCATTAAATTAGTGAGCTATTTAATGCGATAAAATAATCATGTTTTTAATAAAATTGGTATCATTAGATTTTTGTGAATGCATCTTGTAGTGGTGGTACTACTTGCTTTTTACGGCTCAGTACACCATCTAACCATACTTTATCATTCTCTGGTTTTACACCGTAAGCCTGTTCAACTAAGTTTGCATCGTCAGATACAATTAGCATTTCTGAGCCTTCTTTCATTATATCGGTAAGCAGTAAAAATACAGAGTGGCGATTACCCTCAACTTTTAGCTTAGCAATATCGGCTGCAAGGTCTGCTTTAATATCGTCAAAAACAGCAAGGTCGATTACTTCTAGTTGGCCAATGCCTACTAGGTTACCGTTCATGTTGAAATCTTTAAAGTCACGCATTACTAAATCACGTGCTGGTGTGTTTTCTACCGCAGATTTAACGCGGAACATATCCATACCAAGTTCTTTAAAGTCTTCTACGCCTGCAATTTCAGCTAGCGCTTCAACACATTTAATATCGGCAGTGGTACATGTTGGTGATTTAAATATGACTGTGTCGCTTAAAATTGCACACATCATAATGCCCGCGATGTCTTTAGGGATTTCTACGCTGTAGAAGTCGTACATCATTTTAATAATGGTGTTTGAACAACCAACAGGACGAATCCAACATTCAAGCGGAGTAGATGATGTTAAGTCACCTAATTTGTGGTGATCTACCACGCCAACAACGCGAGCTTGGTCGATATCATCGGGTGCTTGTGTTTTTTCTGTGTGATCTACAATATACACATCTTCACCCGCGTAGCTTAATTTAAGCTCTGGTGCTTCGAAGCCAAATTTATCAAGGATAAATTGAGTTTCAGGTGAAATTTCACCAAGACGAGTTGGAATTGCAGGCTCATCGATTTGGTTTTTTAAATAAGCCAGTGCAATTGCACCACAAATAGAATCTGAATCTGGGATTTTATGGCCCACTACATACATAGACATTGACGGAACTCCTTTAAATTTGCCGATATTCTAACAAAGTCTGCGGCCTTTAACATATAGACAGCGCAATTAAGTTTTAGTTACACTTTAAAATCTTGAATTTACTAGGTGTATTAATATGCGACTGGGCCGTAAAGGTTGGAACAACGTTATAATATTTTCGATGTTGATTATGATCTTCTTCTTAAATGGCTGGCATAAGCAACTTTTGGGAGGGGAGGATAAACCAACATTACAAGCCGTACTCCCCCAGCAAAGTTTTGTACTGACACTGCAATTTGTTGATCAAAAAATTGAGCGAATAGGAACAAGCTGGCGTACAACCCCACTACAAAAAGACATACCGCTTGTGTGGCAAGCATCTGAGCAGCAACTTAGTGATTTAATTAACCAATGGCAAAGCGCACAGTTAATGGGCGTTAACGAATCTGTTGTTTTTAATCATAATGCGCCTTTATATGTTGCTACATTTGAGTTGGCTGGTGAGAGTTTACCTTGGGTTTATTTGCTTTATAAAGGCGATGGGCAATATTACTTACTCGAAAAGAGTAGCCAACGAATACTCGCACTCGATTTAAAAACTGCACAGCAGTTATTTCCTAGTTTTGATTTTTCACAAAGTGAGTCTAATTAATGCCTGAATTACCAGAGGTAGAAGTGAGCCGAATGGGCATCACTCCCCACGTACAAAACCAAGTTGTCACAAAGGTAAATATTTACAATGCCAGTATGCGCTGGCCTGTGCCAGATGACGTGTATCAACTTGAAGGGCTAATTGTTACTAGTATTGAACGACGAGCTAAATACTTACTTTTACACTGTGAGCTTGGGAGCACTATTTTACATTTGGGTATGTCAGGTAATTTACGTGTTGTAGATAAAAGTGAGCCGCTTAAAAAGCATGACCATGTAGAGTTTATTTTTGGCAACGGTAAAGCACTGCGCTTAAACGATCCTCGTCGCTTTGGTTGCTGCTTATGGCAAGAGCCAGGTGAAGTGCATAAGCTACTCTCTAAGCTTGGTCCTGAGCCGCTTACCGATGACTTTTTTGCTAAACGCGTGTACGAACAGTCGCGCAATAAAAAAGTACCCGTAAAGCAATTTATTATGGATAACGCAGTGGTGGTTGGTGTTGGTAATATTTACGCGAATGAATCGTTATTTAAAGCGGGTATACATCCAAAGCGAGAAGCGGGAAAAGTATCGCTCAAACGTTATCAAGCACTTATCCCTATTATAAAAGACACGCTTGCTGCAGCTATTATGCAAGGTGGTACAACGCTTAAAGACTTTGCACAAAGTGATGGTAAGCCTGGGTATTTTGCTCAAGAGTTATTGGTATATGGGCGCAAAGGCAAGCCATGTATGACGTGCGAAAACGAATTGGAAGAAATTAGATTGGGGCAGCGTAGTACTATTTTTTGCTCAAATTGCCAAAAGTAGTTATCCAGGGCGTGTTGACCTTTCGTGATTGATTTTGCAGCAGACTGTTTGGTATTTAGGCAAGGCAGAGCCTATGTAATGTGGTTATTCCCCATAAATTGGCGATAACACAGCATAAATGCCAAACATGCGCTGCCCTTTGGGTTCTTTCTAGGGGCGATTAACTCTTTGTTGCTCGATTTTTACTTAGCCCGCTAGGTTACAAACCTCGCGCCGCGATTAAATCGCCCCTAGATTGAACAAATTTCAATCCACAAAGATCAACACGCCCTAGTTATTTGAATATTCAGTTATTTAAATTTTATCGATTCTAAATTTAATGATATTTAAGGGCCAGCTTTAAAAGCTGGTCCTTTATTTTAAAGCTCGAACGGTGCTACACCGACCGCTTTCATTTTATATCCTACCTGCGCTATTTCGCCCGACCATGTTTCAGTACTTATTATTCCAGTTACAACAATTGCGTCGTATAGGCTATCTATTGGCACGCCACCTTTAATCGTTACATGGACTATTTGATTTGGTGGAGGCGGCGGTACATGTATACAGGCGCCAAAATAAGGAACGAGTAAAAACTCGGTAATTACTTCGCTATCGCCCTCAAGCGGCACAACGAAACCAGGCAAACTCACCGATTGACCATCAAGCGCTTTTACTACTGGAGCATCCAAATCGGGTTGTACCCAGTTTTGATCGCTACCTTCGTGGTTAGCTTGTGCTTGCGTGTCTATTTGCACATGGTTTTTAGGGATTAAGTCTTCCCAAAAAATTTCTTTTGGTGGATTAGCATAACTCGCTACGCTTATAAATAATAAGCCAATAGCAGCAATGTACTGAAAAGCTGTTTTAAAAAATGTCATAAAATCCCTAAAAATTATGCTTTTATACTCATACCATCGCTGAGTGAATAAAAATAAGCGCGAGTAGCGGGTATTAAGCCAATAATAAAACCGGCTGCCATAATAACGCCGATTAAGCCCAGTTCATAGTAAGAGAGTATTGTGATATTTACGCTTATACCGGCATGGCTTTGTAAGTAACCGCAGGCTGAAAAAATAGCTAAATAGTAAAGCATACTTCCTGCTAGGCAACCAAGTAAAGTGGTCAGTAGTGACTCAATACTTATAAGTGTAAATAAATGCCAAGGGCGAGCGCCTACCGAACGTAATATAGCAAGTTCGCGACGACGCTGACTCAGGTTTGCGAGCAATGTCGTTAGCATGCCAAGTAGGCTAATTAACACGACAACAGCTGAGAATAGCAAAAGTATTTTTTCTACTATGGCGAGCATTTCCCATAACTCTTTAAGTGTTACGGTTGGCATAATCCCAAGCAAGGCTTCTGGCTTATATTGATTTATATTACGCCTAATTTGTAGTGTGTATAAA
This sequence comes from Pseudoalteromonas sp. SWXJ133, assembly GCF_015864365.1. Classification (NCBI taxonomy): domain Bacteria; kingdom Pseudomonadati; phylum Pseudomonadota; class Gammaproteobacteria; order Alteromonadales; family Pseudoalteromonadaceae; genus Pseudoalteromonas; species Pseudoalteromonas sp. SWXJ133. The sequence continues at coordinate 93,328 of NZ_JADYXJ010000002.1, read as the reverse complement.
GGCGAATTAAATCCCATTAAAAATGCCGTAATTTGTTTTGGATGCCCAACTAGGTTGTTATGTTCTTCATGCTCATGCTCATGCTCATGCTCATGCTCATGCTCATGCTCAAGGCTAGCTTTACCGCCGTGAATTAAATCGATTGCAGCCAAAGGAATATGCAGCGTTTTATCAACAGGCGTGCCAGTAGGGTTTAAAATACCAACGACTTTAAATGGGTTATCGTCATGATGATGAAAACTGGTATTACCCATACCGTGCGATATAACAATAGAGTCGTTAAGTTTATAACCTAATTTATTTGCAACTTCACTACCTAGCACCACTTCGTTAATTGCAGCAAAAGGGTGGCCTTTGTTAAAGGTTAAATTTTGTTTTTTTGCAAAGCGATAATGGCTAAAGTAATCAAGTGTTGTGCCTAGTACCGCTTGGCCTTTATGGCTGTCGCCTAGGCTTATAGGTATGCTCCATTTTACGCCTCGCTGACTTGTTATGTATTCATAACTTTTCCAGCTTACGCCGTTATTAGTATGGCCAATTCTAAATACTGACGAAAGCAGCAACTGTATGTCGCCGGTACGCGCACCAACAATTAAATCAGTGCCCGAAATAGTATTACTAAAACTACTTTTAGCATCAATTCGTACACGTTCAATACTTAAAAGTAGCATTACACTAATTGCGATAGTAAATAATGTAAGCAGTACACTTGCGCGGCGGTTTAATAAGCTTTTGTAAGCAAGTTTAGCGAGAATCATACTTGTTCCTGCAAGCTTATAAGGTCAATGGAGCGGTCAAATAAAGGCTTTAGTGTTTCATCGTGGCTCACAAATACCAGCGTACTATTAGATAGCTTTGCCTGCTCAAACAGTAGGTTTATAAAGCTTTCACGGTTATTTGTATCGAGTGCAGATGTGGGCTCATCAGCAATTATTAATTCAGGGCTGCCTATAAATGCGCGAGCTGCAGCAACGCGCTGTTGCTGTCCAATACTCAATGTCGCTACATCTTTATGGTGATACTGCGCAGTAAGGCCTAAAGCATTTAATAACCGTATCGCTTCTTTTTGTAGGGCAGAGTTTTTATTTAACGATTGCTTTAATATTTTTTGTTTTCGGCTTTTTGAAAACTCACACCCAAGCGTTATATTTTCAATAGGAGTTAAATAAGGAAGCAGGTTAAAGTTTTGAAAAATGTAGCCAATGTGATCCGCTCTAAAAACATCACGGGTAATATTGCTTAATGTAGTTAGGTTTTGGTCTAAAATTGATACCTCACCGCTGGTGGCTGTATTAATACCAGCAAGAATCGCTAACAATGTCGATTTACCTGAGCCACTAGGACCGTGTAAAAAAATATGCTCACCTTTTTCGATAACTAACTCTTTTATGTTGAGCGTGAGTGAGCTATCGCTTTTATGCCACTTAAAAGTTACGTTTTTTAGGTTGATCATTACTTTATTTTACCATTTCCAATAATTAAGCTTTTTACGCATTTTAAAGTTTCTTATTACATTAAGTGGCTTAGGTTTTAGTTTATCTTCACTTAATAAAAACTCATTTGTTGCAGCAACTACGCGTTCACTCGACTGCCGATCAGTATATGGATGAAGCTCTTGGCAATAGTTTTCAATGTTTTTCATAAGTGTTTTAGGGTACGTGAAAGCCTGCTCTAAGGCTTCTTCAACTTTATTAGGGTCTGTTACATTAAGTAGGTGTTCCTCAGGAGCATTATTACAAAAGGTGACCACAGGTTTTCGTTGGACTAAAAACATTAAAAGTACTGATGATGTATCGCATAACATAACATCGGCTGATTTTAATAAAGGGACTACGTCGTCGGTCTCAATAAACGTTAAATTTTGATTGCTTAATGCCTTATATTTGCTCACCAATTCAGTTGGCATTTTTGGATGAAATTGCATTAAAATTCGCCATTTCCCGGTTTCACTAAAATGTTTTATTTGCTCATATAGCTTTGGTGCAAGCGATAGTCGCTTTGAAAATGTAGAGCAGATTAATAAGGTTGGTCGGGTGTCTGATTTATTTGTATAAGGCGTTTCGGTGATGCCATCAAATAATCGGTCAAGAGGAGGCCAGCCAGTTTCTGTTACCTTGAAATAGCCTAGTTTTCTTTGTAAGGCTTTAAATGGGATTGTTGTATTTGGGCCTTGTGTACAATACAGGTCGAAACAACCCCTAGCTTTAAGGTGATCGTTATTCCCTTTTTTATCTAGCTTACCTGCATCAAAGCCATGAAACACACCTACTTTGATACCAGGGAAAAAAGTGGGTATTAAATTAGCCGGTGCAAACGTTGCATCGGGTTTCCATTCGTGAATCTCTTCAATCGAATTAAGCTGTTTCTCGTGGCTTTGTAAAAAGCTTGGGTTTACGTCTGTGCCTTGTAAAAACCAGCGCACTTCGCCACCATTAGCTAGTACTGCAGCCTGAATAGGCCTCAAGATAGCGTACGAATAATTTTGAGAGATATACATCAAGTATTTTTTATTTTTAGTGGCAGTTAAGTAGTTCAAGCTATCTCCTCAGGCTGGTTGGCACATTAAGTTTACCCCATTGCGACTCGCTTATAAATATATGCCTTTATTTGTTTTAAGCATCCGATTGAGCTTTGAGGTTGGCTAGATTATTATACAGCCCATATAACCCCATACCATACTTTGCTCAAAGAGCATCCCTAACCCCGGAGATAGCATGACTAGCTATAAAGTTTTAGACGTAAACGATGATTTACCCATTCGTACCAAAGGTGAAGTACACAGCGGTAAAGTTCGTTCAGTTTATTGGTTAACTGATGAAGACAGCGCTCGACTAATTAAAGACAAAGGCTACCAAGTACCGACAGGTACTGAGCTTGCGATTATGGTTATTTCAGACCGAATTTCTGCATTTGATTGCATTTGGCAAGGCGAAAATGGTTTAAATGGCGTACCAGGTAAAGGTATAGCATTAAACTCAGTGGCAGCCCATTGGTTTAAGTTATTTGATAAAGCAGGCCTTGCGGGTAATCATATTGTTGATATTCCGCATCCGTATGTGTGGATTGTACGCAAAGCCAGTACAGTAAAAGTAGAGGCAATTGCTCGCCAATATATTACGGGTAGCATGTGGCGCGATTACGCTAAAGGCATACGTAACTTTTGTGGTATAGATTTACCAGAGGGTTTAAAAGCGAACCAAAAGCTTGATAACGTTTTAATTACGCCATCAACAAAAGGTATTATTGAAGGCGTTGCTGATATTCCGCCAGTTGATGATGTAAATATTACTCGCGCTAACATTACTAATAACTTAAACGTATTTAACTTTAAATCGGCAGATGACGTAACCAAATACGAAAAACTGTTAGTTGAAGGTTTTAAATTAATTAGTGATGAATTAGCGAAGCTTAACCAAATTTTTGTAGATACAAAATTTGAGTTTGGTTATGTAGAGGATTTAAATGGCGCGCAACAGCTTATATATATTGATGAAGTAGGCACGCCTGATTCGTCACGTATTTGGGATGAAGCTGCATACAAAAACGGTAAAATTGTTGAAAATTCTAAAGAAGGTTTTCGCCAATTACTTATTAATAATGTGCCAGAGAGCGACGTATTATTAAATAAAGATCGCATGAGTGAGCGTGAGCAATTAGCAAAAGATTATATTTTACCAGAATCAGTAATGCTTGAAGTGTCAAATACCTATGTTGGTATAGCGAGTAAAATTGTGGGTAAAGATATTGTAATCCCAGAAGATCCTCGTCAAGACGTCATTAATATTTTAGATAACGATTACGGATTAATTGTTAAATAACAGCACTTAAGTGCTAATAAAACCAGTAACTAAATCTTTATTTTTAGTTACTGGGCTATAATTCTTGCAATTAGTGCTCGTCTCTAATTAACTTAACCTAACATTAATATTTAGGTGTTGTTATGTTTGAACGGGCATTTCAAAAGTTTGCTAAAAGTCATTGCTTTTTAGCTATAGGTTTGTTTTTTAGTCAGTTTGCTTTAAGTGCGAATATTGAATTAGTAATAGAAGATCAACACGGCCAAAAGTTATCAGGTGCAGTGGTTGAGCTTAATATTGCTGACAAACAAGCCACACCATCAAATTTGCCCATTGCTATAATGGATCAAGTCCATAAGCAGTTTTTACCCGAATTATTAGTTGTACAACAGGGTCAAAAAGTTAACTTTCCTAACAGCGATAATATTCGCCATCATGTTTATTCTTTTTCACAAGCTAAGCCTTTTCAACTAAGATTATATTCAGGGCAACCAAAAGAGCCCATTACGTTTGAGCAACAAGGGGTTGTTGTTTTAGGGTGTAATATTCATGACTCTATGGTTGGCTATATCTATGTAGCGAGTAGTGAATCCGTGTATAAAACAGATAAAAAAGGCTATGTAAGTTTGCCTATTAATATACTGCCTGCACAAGTGAGTGTGTGGCACCCTTTACAAACAGCGCCATTGGAGAATAAAAAAATGATAACAATTAATTCTCAAAAACAGTTACAGATAACAGTAAATACATCGACCCCTGCACCTAGAAATACCTTTGGTAGTAAGTTTAAGGCTGGTAATGACTAATAGTTTACGAAATCGCATAACCATTTTATGTGTTGGCTTAGTGTTATTAACCACTATGGTCAGCTTGTTTAGTTTTTGGTGGTCTACGAGTAAGTTTCAAGAAGAAAAAGTAAATCAAGACATTACCGTAGCGCAAAATGTTTATAAGCAATATTTGAAATCAAAAGAAAGCCTACTACTAACCGCAGCAAAAGTACTCACCTCCGATTTTGGTTTTAAGCAAGCTGTAGCAACCCGAGATGCCGGGACAATAAGCAGTGTGTTGTTTAATCATAGTCAGCGTATTGATGCCGAATTAATGCTGCTACTTGATTTATCGGGTAAGCTAATTTCCGCCAATACTGACGAAGACGCTTTTGCACATAACTTAAAGCCGTTAATGGAAGAGCTTTTAAGTGCGCCAGAAGAGTCTAGTTTTGTGGTGCTTAATAACGAGCTTTACCAAATTATTTTATTACCTGTGAGAGCACCACGTACAGTGGCCTATAGTTTGGTGGGTTTTAAAATTGATGACAATGTAGCCCATGAACTAAAAAGCTTAACAGGTATGGATGTGAGCTTTATAGGTAGCGCTGACGATATTGTTATTAGCTCATTAGCTAATCGCCCTGAGCAATTTGAACCTGTTAGCTATTTTAGTACCGTAACCATATCGCGGTTTTTTGGGGAGTATTTGGTGTATCGTAACCGAGATATAGATTTACCATCGTTGTTGACCCATCCTATAATTATTTTACTGAGTGCCGATTTAACACAAAGTTATAGTGACTTCGAAAAACTTCTTTTTACACTTATTATTTTAGCTATTTTAACTATGTTTGTAGGTGTTATTACGAGCAGCATATTTGCAAATAATTTAACTACACCACTTACTCAATTAGCTGTAATAGCAAGGCAGTTTGCACAAGGTAATTATGCATTTGAATTTAAAGGGCGAAGGCAAAGTACCGAAATAGACACGCTAGTCGCAGCGTTTGATAGCATGGGTAATGATATTAATCAGCGCGAGCAACAAATTAGCTTTCAGGCTCAGCACGACTCCCTCACAGGCTTTTATAACCGCTCAGCAATGCTTGAGGTGCTTGATGATGAGTTAGATTCATCATCCGAGTACACACTCGTTGCAATAGACATAAAGGGTCTTCGCCATATAAACGATAAGCTCGGTCCACGCATTGGTGATGATTGCCTAAAGGCGGTTGCTTGCAGAATAAGTGAGTTTTCGGATGAGTTAGGAGGCTTTCATGCTCGTATTGGTGGCGATGAGTTTTTAACTGTGTTTCCGACGGCGGCAGCGCGTGAGCAAAAAAGCGGTATTGTTGGATTAATGGCGCAATTACAAGCGTGCTACACCATTCAAAAACTAAAAATTAACTTACGCTTTAGTGCAGGCATTGTACAGTATCCTACGCAAGGTATTGCAAGTGATGATTTAATGCGCCGTGTACTAATTGCTATAGAAAGTGCAGCTACTGCTCAAGAAAGTATGCATTACTATCAAAATGGCGAAGACGAAGCGCACTTAGAGCGCTTAATAATGCTTGATGAGCTAAAGCAGGCTATTAGTGATGATGATGGTCAGTTGTTTATGACTTATCAACCAAAATTACATTTAAAAACGAAAAAAATAGATAAAGTTGAGTCGCTTATTCGTTGGCAACGAAAAGATGGTAGCTGGGTTAACCCAGAGTTGTTTATTGATTTAGCTGAGCAGTCTGGGCTTATTGTTGAATTAACTGCGTGGGTAGTTAGAACCGTAGTTTCGCAAGTAGCCGACTGGCAATCTAAAAATATAAACTTGCAGGCTGCAATAAATGTTTCAGCGCAAGATATCGCATTTCTGGGTTTTCATGCTGCATTAGTTCGTACGCTTAAAAAGTACAAAGTAGACCCTAAGCTGATCACTATTGAGCTTACTGAGCGCGATATGATCGAAAACGAAGAAAAAGGTATTAAAGCGCTCGAAAACCTAAAGGCAATTGGCGTTAAAATATCATTAGATGATTATGGTGTAGGGCAAACATCACTGGGTCGATTAAAAATGTTACCTATTGATGAGCTTAAGCTAGATAAGTGCTTTATCCTAAAACTTGATGAATCGCAAAAAGATCAATTTATAGTGCAATCATCAATTACGTTGGGGCATCAGCTAGGTTTCTCGGTTGTAGCTGAGGGGGTTGAAACACTTGGCTCATTAAATTTACTTAGAGGTATGCAGTGCGACCATGCACAAGGCTATTACTTAAGTAGGCCTTTAAAAGCAGAACTATTAGAAGAATGGCTGGAGGAATACTATGAAAAAAATTAAATACTTATTAGCAAGTTTGTTTTTAATAATTAGTGTACCGAGCATTGCAAGCAATGGAAAACTGCTAGCTACGCCGGGAGTTTCTCAAATTGAAGGCAGTGGCGGCGGTGGTATTGTACCGTGGGCACAACTTGCTGGGTACGCAAGTGATGATGAATTTTCGGTAAATGGCTTTTGTAGCCGCGCAGATGTAACCGACTACACACTTGACGTATGTGGTGCACAACTTAATTTATTTAATCGTGTTGAACTTAGTTATGCCCAACAGCGCTTTGATGTACCAGCACTTGATGCTGAAATAGAGCAATCAATTACAGGTGCTAAAATACGTTTATACGGCGATATTGTTTACAGTGATTGGCCACAACTTAGCTTAGGTATTCAGCATAAATCACTGGATGATGGCAGTATTGCAACATTTGTAGGCGCAGAAGATACTAGCGGCACTGACTACTACCTCGCTGCTAGTAAATTACATTTAGGGGCTATTGCTGGCTATAACTGGTTTTGGAACGTAACTACACGATACAGCGAAGCTAATCAACTTGGTTTGCTTGGCTACGGTGGAGAAAATGGTCGTAGTAAAGCGCTATTTGAAGGCAGCACAGCTATATTTTTTAGTCGTGAAGTAGCCGTAGGTGTTGAGTATCGTCAAAAGTCAAATAACTTAAACTTAGGCGAACAAGATTGGAAAGACTTATTTGTAGCATGGATGCCTAATAAGTACGTAAGTGTGACAGCGGCTTACCTTGATTTAGGAAGCATTGCAGGGGCTGACGATCAAACAGGTTGGTATTTATCGGTAACAGGGTATTGGTAATGAAAAGCGTTGGTATTTTTATAGTATGCGTGGGGTTGCTTTGCAGTTGTGCTAGCTCAACGCAATTATCGCTTTATCAAAAGCTGGATGGTAAAGCGGGGATAGGCAGAATTGTTGATAGCTTTATCTATCAAATAGGTAATGACGAGCAGATAATTCATTACTTTGAACATAGCAATATAGCGTACTTTCGCCAAGGGTTTATTACTCATATGTGCATGCTAGTAGAAGGCCCATGTACATACGATGGCGACTCTATGGTGGCAATTCATACCGGTATGCATATTACAGAGAGAGATTTTAATCATGTTGTTGATTTGCTTATAAATGCAATGAATGAGCAAAACATTAGTCATAGCTTACAAAACGATATTCTTTCTAGAATGGCGCCACTTCGTGGTGAAATTATAAAAATGTAATTTTATTTTTTAGTAAAGAAAATACAGTTTCAACTTTTTTTTCTGGTGAAATTTCTTTAATTATTTCAGCATCATTTAAACTATTGCCATTGGCAACTAGAAATATTTTGTTCTCGCACTTAGGTTCTACAATACTCCAAGGTGAAGTTCCTAAACCAACTACGGCAACGAATGCTGTTTTTGTTGCCGCTGCTATATGCATTGCACCAGAATCAATGGTAATCAATAAATCTACGCTGGAAATTATGTCGACCAGTTCGGTTAAATTTGTTTTGCCTGTTAGATCTTGAAAATCAATATTCTTATCGCTTAAGTCTTGTGATATTTTAGCGTTTTCTGATGTCTCTTGATTGTCTCCTACAAGTATAAAGTGAGATGGCGATATTTGATTTATAAGAGCTAAATGCTTGAGGGTATGGATAATGCCTACATTTTTACCAAGCCACCATAATAAACAGCAATTACAGGTTTGCTGTGATTAGCTTTAATTAACTCACTCTTTTTACTAAAAATATATGGTTGGCCGTGGGGTTCATTTACTAGCCGGCAATACCTATTTATGTAGTGATGACTATTATTTAGCTTATATTTATGACTTAGTAGCCAAGAGCGTCCATTCTTTTTGTAGCCAATTTTGTATTTGATATTTGCTAAAGTGCATAGCAAGGCCTCAGAAAATGCACTTCTCATAATTACTGCGAGTTGAACGTTGTGCTCTTTTATTTTTTATCATAACGTTCATCTACCATCACCGTTAAATTTAAACGATCATCACGTTCGAATATAGGTGCTAAAAGGGTCTTAACTAGTACAATTATTTTATTGTTAGGATAAAGCTCTCTTAATAGTGATGTAGCAGTCATATTATTGATGGCATCACCGATAAACTTTGGCTGAATGACTAAAATGGCGCCAGTTATTTTTTTATTAGCCGTGTCATAATTAATATGTTTTCTCAATTAAATTATTAATAATATTAACTCAATTCTTTGGAGTTTTTAAATATTATGTATTTCTTGGATATAATTAATGAAAAACCTAATTAGCTGTCAGCAATTACACGAGCAACTTAATAATCCTGCATTAGTGATATTTGATGCAGGTATGTTGCGCCCAGGTGTTTTGGGTACTTATTCGCCGCAAGCAATGCTGCCTAACGCTAAACGTTTTGACATAAAAAACGAATTGGCCGATAGATCAAATCCCTTACCAAGTACGGTATGCAGCGAGCAGCAGTTTACCCACGTGATGCAAAATGCAGGTGTAAATAACGACTCGTTTATAGTTGTATACGAAGATGGCGGTTTATTTAGCGCAGCAAGAGCGTGGTGGATGTTTAAAGCTATGGGGCATCACAATGTTAAAGTACTCAGTGGTGGCCTTAAGACGTGGTTAGAGAGCGGTTACGCCATACAACAAGGTTATAGCAAAGCGTCAGGTAAAGGTGATTTTACGGCAAACTATAATTCTGAGTATTTTATTAATAGCCAACAAGTGGTTGACGCAATCGATGAGTCTAACATTGTGTTGCTAGATGCACGTGCTTATAAGCGTTTTACAGGCGAAGAAAGTGAACCCCGAAAAGGTATGCGTAGCGGGCATATCCCAAATAGTCGCTCGTCACCTTTTATGGATTTACTTAATAAAGGTGAAGCAAAACCACTTACTGAAATTAAAGCGATATTTAATGACGTGGTCGGTGATGCGCAGCAGCTACAATTTAGCTGTGGCTCAGGTATTACAGCCTGTGTTTTAGCGTTATTTGCTACCGAGTGTGGTTACAGTAATTTAAGTGTTTTTGATGGCTCGTGGAGTGAGTGGGGCGCAAGTGATTCATTGCCCATCGCCACGGGAGAAAAGTAGACGTGTTGGATATGTAAAGCTTGCTCACGTTAAAAGCGCAGCGCTTCTAAACCTCTTTGTGAATAATTGCATATTAAAAATATTACTCACAAGGAGAAATAAAAGAGAAGAAAATGAGAAGGTAAAAACCAATGTTTGCTCGTATTTGTATTAAATAGTTTTTACTTTCTAAAACCATAAGGGCAATTTTTACAACCATTTTTGCAGCACGAACCACGCTTTAAAAAAAACCACTTACTAAATATCATGTAACCACTTTGCATGGTGTAGTCGAGCCCTTCAATTAAATTGTCGTTACCTCTAAATTGTTTTGCAAAGTCTATTTGAGTTTTAATAGGTTGTGTATAAACCCCCTTTAAAAAAGTATTTATTTTATTAAGCGTGCACTTGCGGCATAAACAACTTGTTGCTGTGATATCAAGCGGTAAAATGGCCGGCAGCTCATTGCACCAACACACTGATATATCGTCTACATTACACGTTAGAGTACTGTGGCATTGAGTGCAGTTAAGTTCAGTCATTATAATTCTTTTTAGTAACAGTGAGCCAAGAATAACAAATATTATGAATACACAAAAAGCATTAGCTGAATTTATTACATTTGGTGAGCAAAGGGACGAAGCTATATCGGTTATCGTTTCAAGCCCTGCTGATAGCAATAAAACTCATTATACTCTCTCAACCGAGGTTTTAATTGATGTTCTTAAGCGCTGTTTAAGTAACGAAATAGACTTAGATGATTTAGAGCTTTGGGCAAACGTAATTGAATCGCGAGATGACATTGATTGTGCAGAGCATGAAGGTTTTATTTATGCGCTCAGTAATAGCGAGCAAATGGGAGAGCTTAATCATCAAAAGCTTGCTCAAATAGTTGCGTTAGTAAAAATTTGATTTGTTTAAAAAGCGAGGTGTAAAACCTCACCTACAAAAAAACCGCACTTCAATTGAATGCGGTTTTTTAAATTGAAGACAATCGTTTTAAGCGATTATTTATGATATCCCAAGCACGTTTCGACTTCGTTTTTAGAACCTAAAATAACGGCTACTCGCTGGTGGATTGCATCAGGCTGAATATCCATAATACGCTCGGTACCTGTTGAAGCAATACCGCCAGCTTGCTCTACTAGCATAGCCATTGGGTTTGCTTCGTAAAGTAGGCGTAATTTATTTGGCTTTTTAGGATCTTTAGTGTCAGTAGGGTAAGTAAATAAACCACCACGGCTAAGTACACGATGCACATCGCCCACCATTGCTGCAATCCAGCGCATATTAAAGTTTTTAGCGCGCGGGCCTGTATCGCCTGCTAGCAAATCATTGATATAGTTTTGCATCGCTGGTTGCCAATGGCGTTGGTTAGACGTATTAATGGCAAATTCGTTTGTATCAGCAGGGATTTCGGCAAAATCTTGTGTAAGTAAAAAGCTGCCTTGTGTTTTATCAAGGGTAAACATGCGCGTGCCTTTACCTGTAGTAAGCGCCAGCATAGTTGACGGGCCGTAAAGTACATAACCTGCTGCAACTTGCTTGTGACCTGGTTGCATAAAAATGCTTTCATCAGCAGCGTCAGAGCCCTCAGGCGCTTCCATAATAGAAAATATAGTACCGACAAGCGAGTTAATATCGGTATTTGACGAGCCATCCAATGGGTCAAATGCCACTATAAATTTTGCGTCTGGGTTACCTGCTACCGTGTAGTCTTCTTCCTCGGAGGCGATTGCTTTAACCGTGCCAGACTCCAGTAAAATATCTTTTAACAGCTGATTAGATAATACATCGAGCTTTTTTTGAGTTTCACCTTGAATGTTTTCATCAAGGGTTGAGCCTAATACGCCAGAAAGCGCGCCTTGACCAACGCGAAACGAAATTTCTTTACATGCCGCTAAAATTGTTCGAATTAATGATAAAAGTTCTCTTGAACAACCATCTTCAAGTAATACTGGAGGGAGTCTACGCATTCTATTTTCCTGATAACGTGTTAAAACCAATCATAATGTGAGAGAGATTAGCTTAGAGCGCTGAAATTCGTCTTAAATAACTGTATTGTTTAAATAGCCCCCTATAATGGGACCACCTAATCGTACTTAAAACACAAATAACAAAGATAAGATTATGAAAAAAATACCACTACTAAGTTACATATTCTTTACTGTGCTGTGCTCTATCATAACTCAAGCGCACGCAGCAATTAAGTCAATTGATGAATTTACTACGCAAATGAATCATTTTCCGGGCTATTATTCGTTTTTTTACGATACCCAAAACGGAAAAGTATATTTAAAAGTTGATAAGTTTGAACAGCAATTTTTACTGCAGCAAAGCTTGCCTTACGGTATTGGCTCTAACGACATAGGTCTTGATAGAGGTCAGCTTGGTAATACTCACCTTGTGCAGTTTGAGCGTTTTGGTGACAAAGTAATGCTACGTGCTGTAAATACTTACTATCGTGCTAATACAAGTAATAAGGCTGAACAGCAAAGTATTAAAGAGGCGTTTGCATCAAGTATACTTGCTGGTTTTAAAGTGGTCGCAGAAGATAAAGCCACAGCACTTATTGATTACACGCCTTATTTATTAAGTGATGTACACGGCGTAAGCCGAACGCTTGCGGCGCGTAAGCAAGGTAACTTTAGCCTTGATGAGTCACGTAGCGCCGTTTATATGAATCGCTCAAAAGCATTTGTAAAAAACACCGAGCTTGAAGCCGTACTTACATTTAAAGGCACAAAACCAGGTGAATTTGTTCGCCAAGTAAGTGCCGACCCTTATGCGCTTACTGTTCATATGCATCATTCACTTATTCAATTACCAGATGATAACTACACGCCCCGTAAGTTTAATCCGCAATCAGGTTTTTGGAGTATAGAACATAAAGATTACGCAGCGCCGCTTGGTGACTCTATGTACGTGCGTTATATACCGCGCCATCGTTTAACTAAAAAGGATTCAAGCTTACCTATTAGTGAGCCTGTTAAACCAATTGTTTATTACCTTGATCCTGGCGTTCCAGAGCCCGTTAAAAGCGCTTTGCTTGAAGGTGGAAAGTGGTGGAACGATGCATTTACTGCTGCAGGATATAAAAATGCATTTATAGTAAAAGTGCTGCCAAGTAGCGCCGACCCTATGGATATTCGTTACAACGTCATTCAATGGGTACACCGTGCAACGCGTGGTTGGTCATACGGTAGTTCGGTAATCGACCCACGTACAGGTGAAATACTTAAAGGGCACGTAACACTTGGCTCATTGCGTGTTCGCCAAGATATTTTAATAGCCGAAGCACTCGCTGCTCCTTATTTAAAAGGCAATGAAGTTGCTAAAAACTTGCAAGCAATGGCGCTTGATCGTATTCGCCAATTAAGCGCACATGAAATTGGCCACACGTTAGGTATTTCTCATAACTTTGCAGCATCGGTAGGGGATAGAGCCTCAGTAATGGATTACCCACATCCGCTACTTAGTTTTAATGAACAAGGTAAGCTTGATGTAACGCTCGGCTATGCAACAGGCATGGGCGTGTGGGATACCCAAGTAATTAAATATGGCTATAGCGATTTTACTAACCAAGATGAAAGCGCAGAACTTGCTGCTATTTTAAAAGAGAACAAAGCCAAAGGCCTTGAGTTTATATCAGATAGTGATGCTCGTGCTAAAGGTGGCGCGCATCCAACAGCTCATTTATGGGATAACGGCACTAATCCTTCGCAGGAGCTTTTAAGAGTACTCGACGTACGTAAAAAAGCGCTTTCGCAGTTTGGTATTAATAATATTAAAACGGGCGACTCATTATCGCAATTAGAAGAAAAACTAGTTCCGCTTTATCTGTTTCACCGTTTTCAGGTTGAGGCTGCAGTGAAACTTATAGCCGGTGTTGATTACGAATACGAAACACGCGGTGACTCACCCGTAAAAGGCGCACAAGTCGTTAATAAAAAAACACAGCAAGAAGCAGTAAACGCTATTTTTGCAACGCTTAAGCCAAGTAACTTATTACTTCCTGAATCTGTGTTATCGCTAATTCCGCCAAAAGCATATGGCGAGTCTAAATCGCGCGAGAGCATAGTTGGACGCACAGGGTTAACGCTCGATGCAATGGCATTACCCGAGGTTGCAGTGCAGCACAGCTTGTCGCTTTTATTAAATGCACAGCGTTTAAATCGCTTAGCGCAGCAACAAGCGCGTAGTAATGACTTTTATAGTTTAGATGAGTTACTTGAGGAGCTATATAGCCAAGTGTTTAACGTGTCATCACCTAATACAATGATAGGTAAAATCACTCAGCGCGTGCAATTTTTAACAGCAAAAGCTATGGCTGATTTAGTAGCAAGCGATAGTGCAAGCCCTGAAGTGCAAGCGCAGTTACGTTACTACCTAGTTAAGTTGAGTGAAGACTTTAACCAAAACTCAATGCTGAGCCATACAAGTACTGGCGAGAGTGCGTTTAAACAATATTTAGCTGAGCAAGTAAATCAGTTTTTAATTAAAGGGCAATGGCCAAATAACTTTAAAGTGCTGCCAATCCCACCGGGCTCACCAATTTAGAATAAAAAGTAGAAGCGCTTATTTTTAATCAATCATAAAGCAAAACACCGAGTATATTTATACTCGGTGTTATTTGATTATAAAAACGAATACGTACTCTAAGACTTTATTTGCACTAAATCGTAATCGGCCATACCAGGGACTATTGCTTGTAAGCGAGACTCGGTTACATCGAGTGCATTTAAACATTCGCAATATTCAGAAGCTTTAAGCTCTAATTGATGCGCCTTTTTTTGTAGCGACTTATCAATTTCTCTTGAGATGATATCCATGCGTTGCCCCATGTCGTTAATACGATCTTCTATATTCCCTTCGCGCGATTTAAACGCATCTCCGAGTGACACCAAAATAGCACCTAACGATCCATGCACTGCAGAGTGAATTTGCTGGCTTATTTCTTTAGTAAAAAAATCATCTATTTGCGAAAGTGATTGAGGAGCTATAAAAAAGAAGTCATCGCCGCGCTTAAACTTATCCATTAGCGCGCGCTCTACATACTTTAGTTGTGTTTTAAGTACTTCAGGTTCTTTGTCTGACATACCCTCAACTACGTGCTCAATAGCGCTTAAACCTAAGTTAACGCCATCTGTAGCCAGGTTTACTAATTCGGGGACTGTGTGGCGAATACCATTACTAAACTGTTCGAGTACTTTGCTTTCGTCATCGCTTAAATCAACCCAATAACCGCGAATAAACAGTTGGTTATTGTTATTAATTTGTACACGAGTTTGGCCTTTATCTAATATGCGAATCACATCGTCAGTAATAATTAAACCATGACGTAATTCAACATCGCACTGGGCTTGAGCAAAGGCACTGCAGCTTGAGAGCGCTATGGACAACGCCAATATCGAACGAGATAGAAACGCCATAAACACCTCAAAAAGACTAAAATGGAAGGCGAGTAGGTTAACAAAAAAACAACTTTATGCAAGTTAAAATAAGCCTGTGGGTTATCTCAATGAATAAGTGTATAAAGTGCAGCTTGCGTTTTTAGATGCGGTTATGTTGAACAAAATCAGCAGTACAACAAAGGAC
Organism: Pseudoalteromonas sp. SWXJ133; assembly: GCF_015864365.1. NCBI lineage: Bacteria > Pseudomonadati > Pseudomonadota > Gammaproteobacteria > Alteromonadales > Pseudoalteromonadaceae > Pseudoalteromonas > Pseudoalteromonas sp. SWXJ133. The sequence continues at coordinate 77,738 of NZ_JADYXJ010000002.1, read as the reverse complement.
TTGGTATAAAGCTAAATAGGTAGTGTTAGCTCACATCTAAATAAGAACACGTGGTTTTAAAAATAAAGTTTAAAAAGATGACTCCAAATTTACTCTGGAGTCAGCTTAAAAAGCTAGCGGTTAAAAGCCAAAATCTCTAGTGTGAAACCACTATTAATCGAATTGCATCAAGTTGTAGCTGCGTTTTTTCAATATATGTAGCTAGGTCGCTGCGTTGCTTATCGTAGAAGGTAATTTCTTCTTGGCGAATATTCGGGTTAATCTGCTTAAGGGCTACCAGTCGCTCTTGCTCTTCACTGAGTGACGTTTGCATTTTAACAAGCGACGCTGCACGAATAACTTCAAGTTTTTCTTGTGCCATATCTTTAGCGGTAGTAATCATTGGGTGAACAGCGCTTTGTAGTGCACCTGCAAGTTTACTTGCTGTTTGGCGGCCAACGGCTGATAACTGCTGATTGAAGCCTTCAAATGCCACATTCTCACCTAAGTTATTACCTGCTTTATCAAGCAATATACGAATTGGTGTAGGCGGTAAAAAGCGACCAACCTGTAATACTTTTGGTGCCATTGCTTCTGCAACAAAAATAAGCTCAACAAAAAAGGTACCAGGCGGTAACTTTTTGTTTTTAAGCAATGCAACCGATGCGCTACCAAAGTCGTCGTCACAAATCATATCCATGGTGCCTTGCACCATTGGATGATCCCAACTAACAAAGTGTACGTCTTCTTGCGAAAGTGCCGTATCGCGATCAAAGGTAACGGTCATGCCATCTTCTTTAAGCGATGGGAATGAAGGGTTTAACATATGCTCAGTTGGCTTTAAGATAATGGTATTTTCGCCTTTATCTTCTTGGCTTACGCCAAATGTGTCGAACACGTTGATCATGTAGCTTGGTAGTTCAAACTGATTGTCGAGTTTTTCGATTTCAGCTACAAGCGAATCTGCAGCACCTTGACCCGATGAATGTAGTTCTAGTAAACGATCTCGTCCGCTTTCCATTTTTTTACGCAGTACGGCATTTTGCTGTGCTACTTGCTCAAGTAATGGATCGAGTTCGTCTTCATCGCAGTTATGCGCAGAAATATATTCAAGTAGATCATCACGGAACTCTTTATAAAGCATTTGACCCGTTGACGAGGTAGATTCGAATGCATCTAGACCTTCGTTATACCAACGTAGTAATACTTCTTGAGCGGTGTTTTCAAAATATGGCACATGAATGTTCACATCTTGTGTTTGACCTATACGGTCTAATCGACCAATACGCTGCTCTAGTAAATCTGGGTTCAATGGTAAATCAAACAACACTAAGTGATGCGAGAACTGGAAGTTACGACCTTCTGAGCCAATTTCTGAACACAGTAATATTTGTGCATTATCGTACTCATCTGCAAAAAATGCAGCAGCCCGGTCACGCTCAATAATAGACATACCTTCGTGGAATACCGACGCTTTAATTGCTTCGCGCTCACGCAGTATTTGCTCAAGACTGATAGCTGTTTCAGCTTTAGCACATATAAGTAGTACTTTTTCACGCTTAAGCGTTTTAAGTGTTTCGATTAACCAATCTACACGTGGGTCAAATAAACCCCAGCTTGCGCTTTCGCCTTCAAACTCTTGAAATATTTTTTCAGGAAAAAGAGCACGGTGTGCACTTAGTTCAGGGTTTTGAATGCCGCCCATGTTACCAAGAACCGACATAGCCGTTTTATACTGCTTTGGCAATGCCATTGGGTAGGCGTGTAATTTACGACTTGGGTAGCCATCAATGCCGCTGCGGCTATTTCTGAATAATATACGACCTGTGCCGTGGCGATCGAGCAGCATGTTAAGTATTTCTTTACGTGCTGGTAAATCACCTTGCTGTGCTTTTTCAAGAATATCAGTAATATCGGTTTCTTTTAATAGCTCAATTAGCGTGGCTTTGGCTGTGTCGTCTAGCCCTTGCTCTTGCAGTAATTGATTTGCAGCTTCAGCAACGTCTTTATAATTTGCTTCTTCTTCTTTAAACACGTCGTAGTCGTAAAAACGGTCAGGATCGAGTAACTGTAAACGTGCAAAGTGGCTGCTGTGACCAAGTTGATCAGGCGTTGCGGTAAGTAAAATAAGGCCAGGAATATCTTGGCTAAGCTCTGCCATACGTTGGTACTCTGAGCTTGGCTTGCCGTTATTTATACTTAGGTGATGGGCTTCATCTATAACTAGTAAGTCCCAATCAGCAAGTGTTGCTTGTTCAAACCAGCGTTTTTTCTTGGTTAAAAACTCAAGGCTGGTAAGTACTAGTTGCTCTGTATCAAACACGTTTGGCGAATCTGCAAACGCTTCGTCGCAGCGTTCTTCATCAAAAATAGAAAAATGTAAGTTAAAGCGGCGTAGCATTTCTACTAACCATTGGTGCTGTAGATTTTCTGGTACAACAATAAGTACGCGGCTCGCACGACCACTAATAATTTGTTGGTGTAAAATCATGCCCGCTTCAATTGTTTTACCAAGGCCTACTTCATCTGATAAAAGTACGCGTGGTGCAAAACGTTTACCCACTTCTTGGGCAATATAAAGCTGGTGCGGAATAAGATTAGCACGTTGACCAATTAAGCCTTTAATAGGCGATTGTTCACGTTCAAATTTATGTAACCACGTTTGGTAGCGAAGTGTATAGCGATCAAAACGATCGACTTGGCCCGCAAATAAACGATCTTGTGGTTTATTAAACTTAATAAAATGATCTAAAAAGGTTTCTTTAAGTTTGGCAGTTTCGCCGTTATCAACACGGGTGCCGTGATAACACAGTAACTCACCTTGTACTTCAATAGACTCTACTTCTAATTCCCATTCTTCAACGCTTTTGATCACATCGCCAGGATTAAATGCCACACGGGTAACAGGTGCTTCTGCCGAAGAATAAACACGGCTCTCACCACTGGCAGGAAATAATATGCTGACCTGACGGCCTTCAATGGCAACAACGGTGCCTAATCCTAAATCTGACTCTGTATCACTGATCCAACGCTGACCTAAGGAAAAATTCATGTATGTCTCGTCTATGATGAAAAAGGCGGCTATGTTACCTGTAAGCTAACACCACTGCAAGGCGCTATTTGGCTCACTTTTAATTAATTTTGTAAGTGTTAATTATTACTATTAAAACAACTTGTTTATGACTCTTTTTTAGGTAAATCAAAACTAATTACAGTTTGTAATAAAACGGACTTTTATGACAAATAGACTAAACTTACATTATGCCTTGGCAATTAAGTATTGCAGGTTTAAGTTTTGCCCGTTTTACTTAGTTATTTTGGTATAGCATAAAAATCATAAAACGTAAGGAAAGTGCTATGGAAAAAGCTTCGAACCTTGAAAGTAAAATGTATGTGCTAGATACCAACGTACTACTTCACGAACCCCTCGCTTATTTGTCTTTTCAAGAACATGACGTTGTAATTCCGATGACGGTGCTTGAAGAACTCGACCACATAAAAAACAGAAAACACGACGTAAGCCGCGATGCGCGCGTTGCTATTCGTGGATTAGATGAGGTACTTAAAAATGCAACGCCTGAGCAAATGCTACAAGGCGTGGCGCTGCCGAGTAACAAAAAGGCAAAAGCGAGCTCTGCAGGTACCCTCATTATTGTAAACGACCATTTATTTGCCGACTCGATTTCTGGTTTGCCGGGTAACGAAAACGACCATCGTATTATTAATTGCGCCGTGTATTTACAAAAGCAGCACAGTGATTCAAAAGTTATATTAGTAACAAAAGACATAAACATGCGTTTAAAGGCCAAAGGCGCAGGGCTTAAATATGTTGAGGATTACCGTACCGATCAACTTATTGACGATATCAGCTTACTCACTAGTGGTTATAAAAAAATTGAAGGTGATTTTTGGGACCATGTAGGGGAATGTAATACGCAGCAACACGGACGAGATACGCTTCATCATGTGCCTAAAAACTTAATACCTGATGTATTTTGTAATGAATATTTACTTGATGGAGGGGATCAGTTTGCGGCGCGTGTTAAATCGTACGATGACGAGCACATAACGCTCAAAGATATTGGTATTGAGCGTTTAATGCATCAACAAGCATGGGGCGTTAAGCCCAAAAATATTTATCAGGGAATGGCGCTTGATGCGCTGCTAGATACAAGTATTGAACTTGTTATTTTAACAGGACCAGCAGGGTGCGGTAAAACCTTGTTAGCACTTGCCAGCGCTCTTGAAATGGTCATCGAAAAAGGTATTTACGATAAAGTAATAGTCACTCGTAATACGCCAGAAATAGCAGAGTCCATTGGCTTTTTACCAGGCACCGAAGAGGAAAAAATGGCGCCATGGCTTGCAGCCATTACCGATACGCTGGAGGTATTGCACAAAGGCGACGAAAATCCGATATCAAGCCGAAACTACATTATGGAGAAGGCTAATGTTCAGTTTAAATCGGTTAACTTTATGCGCGGCCGTAGTATTCAAAATGCGGTGGTCATTTTAGATGAGAGCCAAAATTTAACGGCATCTCAACTTAAAACGATTATTACCCGCTGCGGCGAAGGTACTAAATTAATTTGTACGGGTAACTTGGCGCAAATTGATAGTAACTATTTAACGCCAGTAACATCGGGCTTAACGTACATAGTAGAGCGCTTTAAAAACTTTGAAGGCAGCGCAACTATAAACCTCAACGGTGTTGTACGTAGTCGCTTAGCGTCATTTGCAGAAGAAAATTTATAACTTGCGCTTAACAAATTGGCTCGATAGTCTATCGATTGATTTTCGAGCCAAATGGCAGGCAGTACATTGAATTTTTTACCTCTGAAGCATTATTATCGTTCATTATTTATTGCGCTTTTAGTGCCATTGATTGTCGCTTTTTTACTGTGCTTGCACTTATATAATATAAAGCTTGAGCGGGCGGTTGAAAAACGCGAAGCCGATTTTACGAATGTTTCAGCACAGGTTACTCATGGGATGGAGTCGGTGAGCAATCTACTTACCACCATGTTTAGCTTATACGAACAAACGACCTATCCAAAAATAAACCAAAGCTTACTCGAGGGCATAAATCAATATGATGGTTACTATTACCGTCACTTTAGTGAGCAAGGCACTGAAATTGTAGGTAAGGGGGAGTTTGCGTTATCTGCTAAGGCATTAATGCAGTGGCAGCAGGCTATTACATTAGGGCCTTCGTTTAATACAACGCTTGCATTAATGCAGTCGTTGTCTGCTGTAGCGTATGTTGATAATAATGGTTTTGCTTATGTAAGCAGGCGCAACAAAAGCCAAAGTTTAATGCTTACTGAAATTCTAAATGGAAAATTCAAGCCAAAATTTTCACCAAACAAACTTACTTCAAGTCCCATTGTTAAAGTGAATGATAAATCGTATTTTGCTATTGGCCGACAGCGAAGCACTGGCTCAGCCGATTACATTATTTTGATTTATGATGTTCAGGCAATTTCTGGGTGGTTAAAAAAGGTTTCACCGAACAGTGGTGAATACGTTTTTATGAACCAATCACATCAAGTTATCGCCAGCTCTAAACAGTTAATAGAGCAAGCAACAGCATTAAAAAATTATTGGCCTGATTTGGCCCAGCACCATAGTAAAAAAACAGTATTAACTAGTGATAGTAATTACTTTATGCAGCCTATGGATGAGTTACCTATTCACGCAGCATTTTACGAGCACAAACCCCAATTAATAAGCCCAATTAAGTATGAAATACTATTAGAGTTCGCATTTTTAACGCTATTTTTAAGTATTATGTTTGGCGTGTTTTTTTGGTTAAGTCAGCGCATTTTTATTAAGCCAATGACTCACTTAATGTCGTACCTAGAGAGTAACGGTACACAGCAAGAAGTGCAGCTCGATTATAAAGTACCGCTGAGCTGGCAGCCTTGGTTTTCTAAAGTGAAGCGTGTATTTACTAAAAACAAACAGTTAGTTGATTCATTACAAAGTACAAATAAAGCTCTGGACGACCAGGTTCAGTTGCAATCAGAAAAACTAAGCCGCAGTTACGAAGCAAAAGAGCGCCACTTGGCTTTGCTCAACACTATGCTAAACAGTGTGCCAGATCTTATTTATTTTAAAAATATTGATGGATCATTCTTAGGATGCAATAAAGCATTTGAGGCGTACATCGGTAAAGATCAAACTGCATTAGTCGGTAAATATGTAGATGATTTAGGTGATAACGATCAACAAATAAATGCGCTTGAAAAACAAGTATTACAAAATAGAAACAGTGTTGAACAGCGAATAGAAACCGATAAAAAAACGTATCAACTTACTATTGCACCTTTTTATAACGAGCACCAACATCTGTTGGGGACTATGGGTATTGGTCGCGATATTACCGAACAGCAACAAGCATTATTGGCCTTAAAAGCATCAGAATCTAAATTTAGAAGTGCGATTGAATTTGCGGCTAACTGCGTGGTTTTACTCTCGCTTGAGCACACAATATTACAAGTAAATAAAGCGGCAAGAAAGCAGTTTTCTGAACAGCCAGTACTGGTTGGTGAGCAGTTAAAAGCATTGTTTGACGATACTCAATGGCAGCAAATAAAAAGCACTTTAGCGCAATTGCTAGATGACAAAAAACGCGTATACCACTTAACGCTTGCTCAAGGGCGCTTAACAAGTTGGTTGCAACTGAGTGTATCGCTTGTATGGGATGAAAACCGCGACCCAGCTTATTACGTTATTCACATTCAGGATGTGAGCGCATTAACTAAATCGAAACTAGATGCCGAACGAGCAACCCTTGCTAAAAGTCGCTTTATAGCCAATTTAAGTCATGAAATACGCACTCCTCTTAATGCTGTTTTAGGGCTGCTTGATATGCTTATTGAGCAAGGATTAACGCAAAAGCAATTACAACAAACGGATCAAGCTAAGCATGCAGCACAAAGCTTGTTGCTAATGCTCAATAGAATGCTTGATTTTGCACGCATAGAAAGTTCGCAAACCGATTTAAAACAAGCATCTTTTAGTATGGTTGAGCTGGTGGATATTTGTGAAAGTTTAACGGCTCCATTGTGCGAAGGAAAAGGTATTGAATTTGTTATTGATATTGACCCGTTAATAGCGCCTGATTTGATATGCGACAGCATTCGCTTACAGCAAATATTAGGTAATTTATTAACAAATGCTGTTAAGTTTACAAAAACAGGTTCTATCACTTTAAAAATGGAACTTATTGAAAGCGATAGCCTAGAGCAACAGCATATTTGCTTTAAAGTAATTGATACCGGTATGGGCATAGATGAAGCCGATCAAAGGCGTTTATTTGACGCCTTTACGCAAGGTGATGAATCTTCAACACGCATACATCAAGGTGTTGGACTCGGTTTAGCGATTGTTAAACATGCCGTGTCGTTAATGGGGGGTGAAATTGCTTTAAAGAGTAAAAAAGGCCAAGGTTGTGAGTTTTATTTCAGCATTAGCTTTTTAGTTGATACCACTAAAAACACGATGTTACCGACTAACACTTTGGCTATTTTATCTGAGCAAAGTAAAGAGCTTAAAGAAGTAACAAATGCGTATAAAGAATTTGCTAATATTAATTTAGATGAAGTACTAAAATACCCAATTAAACTCTCCAATGTTCAGCAGATAATAATAGATGCTGCAGACCTACCAGCACTGTTAAATATTGAAGCGATTAATGATTCGTTGTCAGCTAAAGAAACATCGGTGATTATTATTAATCATCAGCACACGCTTAATTTACCAACGAGTGAGCATCTAGCAGCGCATCACGTTAAAGCATCGGCGTTAGGGCAAAGGTTATTTAGTTTGAACACGGTGCAAAAGCCAAAAGTCGATACCTATACTCCAATACATAATATAACTGAAATTAAAGCTGATATATCGGGTCTACTTGTATTAGCAATTGATGATAATCAGCTTAATTTAGAAATAATTAGTAGTGTATTACGCCAAGCAAATGTAAGTGTTGTTACGGCTTTAAGCGCATCGATTGGCATGGAATTACTACATGTTTTAAAGCCAGATTTAATATTGATGGATGTGCAAATGCCTCAAATAGATGGCTGCCAAGCAACGGCTTTAATTCGTCAACAGTTTGACGCAAAACAACTGCCTATTTTTGCATTAACGGCCCATTGTGAACCTGCGGATATTGAGCGTTCTTTAAAGTGCGGTATGAATAAGCATTTAACTAAACCGGTTGTTGCTAAGGTACTTATTGATGCAATTGCCGATTTAAACTTAGTTAAACCAAGCTTTTTTGAAAAATCATTCGCATTAACGCAGTTTAGTATGGATGAAAAGCTCCTCAATACAATGATTGATAAGTTTGCTAGCTTGTGTGAAACACAATTATCTCAAATTGAAGAAACAACCAATAAAGATGATTTGGTACGCTTAGTGCATAGTATAAAAGGTGTTGCAGGTAATTTAGGTTTTAGACGACTATCACACTGTGCTTTATTATGTGAAAGAGAGATTAAAACAACTAACAAGCCTATTGAAATAACACTCAAAGAGCTTATTATGCAGTTAGAACAGGTAATTGTTTTTATTAAAGGGTTAGGGGTTAGGGATGTCGAAAAGAGCTAAAGTACTTATTGTAGATGATGATCCAATCAACAGATTAGTACTTGAAAAAACACTTAAAGGAGAACACGACGTGTTCTTGGTTGAAAGTGGTGAAAAAGCACTTACCTTTGTAAAAACAGCGCAAGTTGATTTAATAATCCTTGATGTGATTATGCCCGGAATTGACGGCTATCAAGTACTCGTAGAGCTTAAAGAAAGCCCGATAACTCAGTCTATTCCTATCATATTTATATCAGCCAATCGCAGCCATGATGATGAAGCAAAGGGTCTAGAGCTCGGTGCAATGGACTATATAACTAAGCCATTTAGTCCTTCTATCGTTCGCGTTAGGGTACGTAACCAATTACTTATAAAACAAAAAAATGATTTGCTAGAAATGCTAGCTTCAATAGATGGCTTAACCGAAATTCCAAATAGACGCTATCTCGATGAGAATTTATCACGAGAATGGCGCCGCAGTAAACGCAATGGAACGCCGCTGTCGGTTTTACTTATGGATATAGACCATTTTAAGCGTTATAACGATTGTTACGGACACCGTGCAGGTGACGAATGTTTAAAGAATGTTGCGCAAGCACTCGCAGCACAATGTGAACGCGGTAGTGACTTTATTGCTCGTTATGGCGGCGAAGAATTTGCAGCTGTGCTACCTGGAATGGATAAGCATGAAGCTATGGAGTTTGCTAACAAATTACGCAATGCGGTAAACGCTTTGAATATAGAACATAAAGCCTCATTAAATGCAGACCACATCACTATAAGTATAGGTATTGCTACAACTCAAACAGGTAGAGTGTATGCTGAACAAGCATTACTCGAAGAGGCCGATTTAGGCTTATATGCTGCCAAAGATGCAGGGCGGGATAGAATAGTCGCACGGTAAAAATTTAATATACAAAAAACGCCAATATTTATATTGGCGTTTTTGTATCAACTACTTTTTGTCGGTTATTGCGTGATCATACCTAAAGCGGTGTCACCAATGCCCACTAACTTATCATTTTTAAATACAAGTGGCGTACATTCATCTTTTGTTGTTTTCGAATCAGAGTGCTTACTGTGAGTTACATAAAAAAGTACTTGGTATACATCGTCATCTTTTTTTAATAGCTCTGTGAAATTAGGCGTTTTTAATTGCGTTAAAACAGATTGATAGCTGCTATCCATTTTTAGCTCTGATATAACTTCACGATTATTTTTATGTTGTGCTTGCCAGCTAGATGAATTCTTACCAGCCCAATGAGTCTCAGCTTCACCATCTGATACGGCAATAACACAGCCTGTTAAAAATGGAGCGATTAAAGCGGCTGCTAAAAGTGATTTTTTCATTTTTATTTACCTTAATAAGATTTTTAATTGGTTATTAGCTGTATTAAAGCAAAGAGTAGACCATATTTATAAGTTGTTATTAATCAGTTTGTTAAATTGGTTAAGCTGTTTTTATCTAATAAAATATTAAATGTATTAGTAAAAACAGCCATTTTTTAGCTTATTTGATTACTACAATAAAATCACTACACCAAGCGGTTGCGTGATTCGCCTTTATTAAATGCAGCAATATTTAAACTTACTTCATTAATTAAACGCACAATAGATTCGGTGCTTGCCCATGCTATATGTGGAGTAAGTAAAAGGTTATTACCTTTGTAATTAGCAAGTGGGTTTGAAAGCTCAGCAGGTTCTTTAGTTAGTACATCAACACCGGCTCCAGCAATTAGATTTTGCTCAAGCGCTGTTGCTAAGTCGGATTCGTTAATAATTCCACCACGTGCTGTATTAATAATTATAGCGCTTGGCTTCATCATTTTAAGCTCATTAAGTGCAATTAAATCACGTGTTTCATCTGTTAGCGGGCAGTGTACGCTGATTATATCGGCTGTTTTAATGACGTCTTCAAAAGGCGTACGACCGTCGCGACATTTAACACCTTTGCGCTCTGCAACAATAACATTTGCGCCAAATGCCTCAGCCACTTTAGCAACGCCTTTACCTAGCGTACCACCGCCTATAATGGCAAATGTTTTACCTTGTAAGTCGTTAAAGCTGTAATCGAGTATGCAAAACATTTCACTTTTTTGCCACGCGCCTTGCTGGCAATCCGCCTGATAGCGGTGTGTGTTACCCAGTAAGTTAGTAATTAAAGAAAACGTATGTTGAACAACAGAAGGTGTTGAATAGCCAGCTACATTAGTTACGGCAATATCAAATTCTTTAGCGGCTTCTAGATCAACATTATTAGTACCAGTTGCACTTACACAAATTAATTTAAGCTGTGTAAGTTTGCTAATAGTGTCGCGATTTAAAACGGCTTTATTAGTGATTAATACATCAGCGCCTTGGCAATGTTCAATAACTTGCTCTGGGCTAGTAAGTTCATAAGTCGTTAATTTACCAAGTTGTTCAATACAAGTAAGAGACGTTTTAGCTAACGTTGCGTTATCAAGAATAGTAATGTTCATTATGAGCCCTAAAATAAGTGGATCTGAAAGAGTTAAAATCGTAAAAAGATGCCTACGATCCATCAAAAATCTAAAATACGAGCTTAAGGTACTACGAAAGAAAGGCTTTGTTAATGGTATTACTACCAAATGATTAGAGGGCTTTGTATTAGTGGTCTGCCCACTAGCAGATTGAGAACATGGTATTTTGCTAGACTGATCAGATTTTTGCACTTTTGAGCAAGCTCATGGTCATAGAAGGTAATTAAACTCGGCTTTAAAGCAAGTTGCTAAAAATAAAATCGCTTTTTTGGTTATTTCGCATTTTAGATTGGCTGAGTTATAATCGGATATAGACATAAACGGTGCGCTTTGGCGTACCGTTTTTTAACATTGTAGATGTAGTAATGAGTGAATTAGAAGATAAATACGCAGATATACGCCCATACAACGACGACGAAGTTGCGGCGTCGCTTACACGTTTAATTAACGATGATGCGTTTATTGATGTAATAGCAAAGTATAATTTACCGCGCTTTTTATCGGCAGTGCCTTTTATTGCGCGTCCAATGGTAAGAAGTCAGTTACGCAAAAAATGGGGCAAAGTAAGCACCGTTGAAGATGTGCAAAATGAAGTGGCACAATACTTAGATAAACTAGTGAAACGCACCACATCAAAGGTTACCTTTTCTGGGTTAGAACAGTTAGATGCTAACCAGGCCTATTTATTTATTTCAAACCACAGAGACATAGTGCTTGATCCTGCATTAGTTAACTGGGGTTTATACCAACATAAAATGAAAACAGTGCGTATTGCTATTGGCGATAATTTATTGCAAATACCTTACATTACTGAGCTTATGCGTCTAAATAAAAGCTTTATAGTTAAGCGCTCTGCTAAAGCACCAAAAGAGATGTTAAAAGCACTGACTCAATTATCGTCATACATTTACGATTCTGTGGTCGGTGGAAATTCTATTTGGATTGCGCAAAAAGAAGGGCGTGCAAAAGACGGTTTTGATCAAACTGATCCTGCGCTTTTAAAGATGCTGCAATTAAATGGGCGTAAACAAAAGAAAGAGTTTGGCGATTATATTAAAGAGTTAAAAATAGTGCCTGTTTCTATTTCTTATCAATATGAGCCGTGTGCAATTGCTAAAGCCAAAGAGCTTTACCACAAGCAACATCATGGTGAGTACGTTAAATCGGCTGGTGAAGATATTGCGAGCATTGTTGAAGGCTTTAGTACTGCTAAAGGGCACGTGCATTTAGCATTTGGGCAACCAATTGAATCTAAATGTGATAGTGCTGAAGAGCTTGCTAAAACAATTGATAGGCAAATTGTTGATTCGTTTTATTTACACCCAGGCAATTACATCGCTGGTGGTTGTAAAGATGCGGTAATAGACTCTCCTGATACAGCGACATTTGAACAACGTTTAGCTTGTGTACCTGAAGAGTTAAAACCATTAGTGCTAGCTATGTACGCTAAGCCATTTCACCGTAAAACAGAGATAAATACTAATAGCTGTGAACATTAATACTCACAGCTCAATGAAATTAAGCAGCAATTAAATTGCTGCTTTTTTTTTGCTCAAAAATAACGCTATACTAATACCTCCTCTTCAACTGGGCGGTACTTATGCATGCAACAAATTGAAATATTTGATATTCCAAGTCCTTGCAAGAGTATTTGCTTAGTTAATAACAGAGGGTATTGCAAAGGGTGTTATCGTAGTCGGGATGAACGCTTTTCGTGGAATACCTTAACGAACGACCAAAAAAAGAAGGTGCTTAGTTTGTGCCAGCAGCGCTACAAACGTTATCTTCAAAAAAAGCAGCAAAATGCAGTGCTAAGCACACAGGCGCAGCAGCAAGGGTTCGACTTTTAAAAGCTTAATCCATACTTGGCTCTTAGTGCGTACACAGTGCCATTGTTAGTTAAGTTAATTAATGACATTTTAAGCTTTTCTACCAAGTTTTCATTACGCTTATTTAAATAATGATAAAGCGGATAAGTATTCAGCACTTCTTTTACAAAGCAACCTTGAGGTGAAGGTAGCTCATTGTTTTGCATTATAAAATTAATCATTAAAGCTCCCTGTACTTTTTTCTGAGCAAGCAAATTAAGTTGGGTATTCATGCTTTTAACTTTAATAATATTCCCTGCAAACTGTGTGCTTGCTAAATAATGTTCTTGGACAGGGTAGCCATCAACAATTGCGACGCTATCGAGCTGTTCTAAACTGCTAGGTAAACAGTTTTTATATAATACTAAGTCAAACTTAAAGAGCTCATAATCGACCCTAATCAAGTTTTCGTAATTTTCTTCAACGCTTGCATCTCTTCCTAACTGCCCATCAAGTACGCCATTATTTGCAGCTAGCAAAGCATTTTGGTGACTAAAATCGATTATATGTATTTTAAAACCGATATCTGCGTATGCTAACTTTAATAACTCTAAGGCATAATCAGCTTGTGGTGTACTTTGCGGACGATTAAAAGTGAGGTTGTATTGATGACTAAAACAAGAGGCACTAAAAAATAAATTTACCAATAATAACAAGATACTAAAATGTCTATTCATTATCAGTTCCAATTACTACAGAAATAAATAAAATAAGACGCGTATAATAACAAGGAGATTACCTCTTGCCCAGTTTCGGGGTTAATCAAATAATTTTAAAAGCGAATGAGGAAGTATTGTGAGTTTTAATTTATGCCTATTGCCACGTGAAGAAAAATACCAAATTCAGTTAGATTATGAAGCGTCTTTTTGGGCGTATCAAATTAAGCGAAATAAAAAAACGAGAGAGCAAGTTTATAATACAATCCATAGCCGTCCAATGGCTGAACAAATGGTTTTGAAGCAAAAATTTGAGCAATATTTAGCGCTAATGCTTAGCTAAGTGTTGATATAAAAATGTATATAGTTGAATTGCTGGATGGGCTAAAAGTTCCACTCGTTAATAAATTTTATAAAAAACATAATGTAAGAGGACGGGCTAATAAACAAGATAAGGTATGGGTTACTTACTATAATAATGAAATAGTTGCAGCATGTAGGCTGCAAGATAAAACAGAGTTTTTATTTTTATCTACCGTGTTTGTTGCGCTGGAACATCGCGGTAAAGGTGTTGCTAAACAGCTATTATCAACACTCTTAAAGTCGCAAGATAAGATGATTAATACCTTCGCATATAAAAACGTAGTTGATTTATATTGTGCTATTGGTTTTAACCAGGTGTTAACATATACTCTTGCTTTACAAGTACTTTTTGATACTTACAAACATCGAAATATAGTCGCTCTAGAGTACCCATAATAATAAATAATAATATGGAATAAGCATGAGTAAATGCGTTAATGGGATCATTAGTTGCTTTGTAGTTTTAATAACTATCCTAAGTTGCCAAGTAGGCGCACAAGTAAAACGTTTATCTCCAAGCGAAGGCTTATCGCAAAGCTACGTTAATACAATGCTTATCGACACTAATGGTTACCTTTGGCTTTCTACTGAGGCTGGGCTTAATCGTTATGATGGCTATCAAGTTATTCCAATAAACGGCCCTAATGGTGAATTAGAAGAAGCGATCATTGATCGTATTTACCAAGACCCTCAAGGGCACATTTGGATAGCCTCTTTACTTGCAGGCCTATTTAGATACGACCCCGTAACAGATTCATATCAGCAATTTCTAGAAAAACCTACCAGTGAAGAAGAAATTATCAATCAGTCTGTTTTTAGTATGGTGGCAGTTGATAAAAAAACACTTTGGATTGGGCGAGGCCGCGATTTTGCAAAGCTTGATATCGCAACCGGAAAAATCACAACTATTTTTGAGCTGCCTGCTAAATATAAAAATACCCTTGTGAGAAAGCTGTTTGCTTACAATGGTTATATATTTATAGGTACAAGCCATGGCGCATACGTATTTGATATTGCCACAGAGCAAGTTAGACCCCTGCAGCATTTAAAAGGTGAAGCTGAACATATTTACCAAAATAATGTTAAGTCTTTCGCATTAGGTGAAAATAAACAGTTGTTAGTAGGGGCGGTACAAGGCTTATACGAAGTTGATATTAGTAACTTATCAAAAATGTTTGAACGCCCAGATTTACCTTTTAAAAGTAAAGTATTACTAAGCGATTTAAATGTTTGGAGCATAGTAAACGAACACGGAACAATAGATTTAGCTACCGACAAAGGCTTGTTTAAATTTGATTTAAACACCGGGGAGATGATTAAAAACACTCGAATAGCCCAAAGTAAGTACACACTTGCCGATACCAGTATTATTGATATGGCAAAAGATAAATCGGGTGGTACGTGGGTTGCGACTAAAACCGACGGTGCGTTTTACTTATCTCATGACAGCTACCATTTTAATAATGTCGATGGCACTTTGCTCGGGGGGGATGGTTTATCGCATCACTCTATCTGGGGGATTACCGAATATAAAGACAAACTTTGGCTTGCAACGCATAACGGTATTACCGAGGTTGATTTAAAAACAAATATTGGTAAAGCTTATTTAAAAGATTACAAAGTCGACTTACTCACCACTGAGTTTACCGTATATGAAATAACGCCTTATAAAAATAATTTATGGCTTTATACAAATCGTGGTTTGTTTATTTTTGACCCTGTAACGCATCAAGTTAGCGAACCTAAAGTACATAACCCTGCTAATCAGGAGTTAATTACCGGTAGGGTACATGGCGTTACATTAATGCCAAATGGCGATCTATACTTTGTGCACTCAGATCATGGGGTATTTATATACAATATAGATTCTCAAGTAATAACGCGTTTGGGTGGCCAGTTTGATCAATTTGAACCCTTTTTAGCCCATGGTTTTTTACCTGCGCTGAGCAATAAACCAGATTCACCATTATTTTTTAATGCCGGTATTTTATACCAAGTGAACCCAAGTGATTTAGCACTTAAAATGATTTATAAAGTGCCAAAACAGCATGAAAACGTAGCCATTAGTGTGCTTTCTTACTTAATTGATAACAACAATATATTGTGGATATCACTTTCTAATTTCGGCTTAATAGGCCTTGACGCATCTACCTATCAATTAGTCCATACAATCGATTTAGAGAGGAATAAATTAGGCACTCTGCTATACGATATGGTGCTAGATGATGATGGCATGATCTGGATGAGTAGCCATAAAGGCATTTGGCGATTAAACCCAGAAACACTTCATTTTCAGCAATTTTCTACATCAGAAGGGCTACTCTCTGCTGAGTTTAATAGCAACGCCATGGCACAGCTTAAAGATGGCCATATTGCGTATGGTAGCTTAAAAGGTTTTACTTATTTTCATCCAATGGAAAACCAAAACTATCAGTCGCTTATTGATCACGTAAATATTACGCGAGTTGATTTAATGTCACGAGATTTATCGCTTGATCTAAAACAACCGCTCAACGAGGTTGTTTTAAACCATGATGATATAGGGCTTGAAGTTGCATTTTCGGCCATGGCATTTAGTAATCAAGAACGCATCATTTATGAGTATCAACTTGATAACGGACAAAAAAGTTATACCCGAAATAACAACCGTGTATTGTTTCCAAAATTGAATCCAGGTAATTATCAATTAAAAGTTTGGGCTAAAGACCCCCTGACTGGCGAATATACCTCGCCTGCTATTTTAAAAATAAAAGTAAAGTATCCGCTTTGGCGTGCACCTTATTTTATGGTGCTTTACGGCATGCTGTTTATTGGCTTTGTTGCCATGTGGGTTATGCGCCGTAATAAAATTCAGCGTATTTTATTGGCAGCAAATAAAGAAAGTAAAGAAAGCGAAGCGCGTTTAAAGCTAGCGCTTGAAGGCAGCGAATCGGGTGTTTGGGATTGGGAATCAAGTAATCCAAGTATTTACCAACCTCGCTTAGCGAGTGAGTTAGGCTACGAAAATGAAACCGTGAGCCTTGATGAATATTTATCTAAAATTCATCCGCAAGACAAACAGCTATTTCGCTTAGAGTGGCTTGAGTTTTTATCTACCGATAAAGGTTACTTTAATTGCACCTACCGCCTGCGCCATGCAAAAGGCTATTGGCGCTGGTATAAAGATTTTGGAAAAGTAGTTGAGTGGGATGATAAAACGCCACAAAAAGTAGCGGGTACCTACACAAATATGACCCGTGAGATGGTGTTTGAAGAACACGCTTTATTATTTACGGCAGCATTTGAGCAAACACGTGATTGGGTGTTTATCCTCGATAAAAATTTAAATATTCGGGCTTCTAATAAATCACTGCAAACCGCCTTTAACTTCTCTGCTGAGTCGTTATCTAGTCGAGCATTAAATTTAGGTATATCGCGCAGCAATCGTTTTGATTATTTACGCATAATGCAAAAGCTATCTATTGGAGAACACTTTTCGTGTGAAGACAGTGTAGTTTTAGCAAGTGGTGAGTCGCGTCATGTACTTGTGAAAATAAGTGCAGTGGCCGATAACGAACAGCGCCTTAATAGTTATGTCATTATTTTAACCGATATAAACGCACAAAAATCAGCCGAAAACGAGCTGCACTTATTGGCCAACTACGATGCATTAACAGGGTTGCCAAATCGTACGTTATTTAATGACCGCGTTGAACACGCCCTTGAGCAAGCAAAATTGCACGAATGTAAAGTTGCTTTATTACATATAAATATTAAGCGTTTTAAATACTTTAATGACTCTTTGGGGCATGCAGTTGCTGATGAGCTAATTAAAGAAGTCGCTGAGCGTTTAAAATGCTCCTTGCGTCCATCTGATAGTGTTGCTCGATTTGGTGGCGATGAATTTGTAGTGCTGGTGGAAGATATTCAGCAAATCGAACAAGTACTCATTATATGCACTAAGTTGATGGATTGTGTGAATCAAAATATTACGATTAATGGCCAAGTTGTAAACGTTAATTTAAGTATTGGTGTGTCTATATCACCAGATGATGCTCAGCAAGGCTCTGCGCTTTTAAAAGCTGCGAGCATAGCGTTATATCATGCAAAAGACTCTTTAGAGGGGCGTTATCAGTTTTATAAGCAAGAGATGAATCAGCATGTTCAAAGAGCGCTGCATCTTGAGTCTCAGCTAACTAAAGCGTATCAAGAAGAAGAATTTTGTAATTACTACCAGCCTATCATTAACGCTGAAAGTCAAAAAACAGAAGGCTTTGAAGTACTGCTGCGTTGGCCTGAAAATAAGCTTGTGCAAACTCAAGAATTTTCGGTGGCAGCAGAAGGTATAGGCCTAATTACAAAAATTATGCTGCAGACTTTTGCGCGCGCTTTATTAGAGCTAAAAGAGTGGCGAAAAGCCTCACCTAGCCTGTATTTATCTATTAATTTATCGGCTCTTGATTTTGAGTTTAAAGACCTTGTTCCTGAAATTAAAAAAGCGTTAAGTAATTCAGGAGTGTCGTCTGAGGCAATTGTTTTTGAAATAACCGAATCAATATTAATGCGTGATTCAAAAGAAGCGCTACACAGCATGGAACAACTTAAAAAGTTGGGCTGTAGATTGTATATGGATGATTTTGGTACGGGTTACGCATCGCTTACTTATTTAAAGCGTTTTCCTATTGATGTATTAAAAATAGATAGAAGCTTTGTACAAGACATAGGCATAGATTCTGACGATGAAGCTATTATTCAATCAATACTCGCGCTTGCAGATAGTTTAGGTAAAGAATGTGTAGCTGAAGGCGTAGAAAGCTCGCACCAACTCGCCTTTTTAAAGGCGCGAGGATGCATGCATTTTCAAGGGTACTTATTTAGTAAACCGGTACCTAATACCGAAGTACTACCGCTTATTAATCGCAATTGGAGTGATATATTTAATTAATAATAGCAGTACTTATTTAAGGCCTTTTACCGCAGTGCCTGCAAAACAAATGGCTATTATGCTCATTCAACTGCGTTTTAATGGCCTTATTAGCTTCTAGTTTACTCAAGCCTAATTTATAGCGTAGTTCTTCTAGGTGTTCTTGTTGAGTATTATTAAGGGTGCCATCTTGAATTTGTTCATGTACGGCATCTTCAAAAAATTGGCGGCGTTTACGTATTTGTTCTGAAAAACTAGACGCCAGTAAACCGGTAGGTATCGCAACCATTCCCATGCTCAGTAGTGTAATAACCCCGCCGAAAAACTTACCCAATGGTGTTATAGGTACTACATCGCCATAACCAACGGTTGTTAATGTTGCCATTGCCCACCACATAGCTGCGGGAATCGAGCCAAATTTATCGGGTTGTATGTCGTGCTCAATTAAGTAAATTCCGCATGAAGCTAAAATAAGCACGACGGCCATAATAAAAAAAGCTGCCATTAATGAACTACCTTCATCGTTAAAGGCTTTTAAAAGTAGCTGCATGGCGCGTGAGTAGCGAGTGAGTTTAAATACCCTTAATAGTCGGAGCACGCGTAAAAAACGTAAATCGAGAGGAAATAAAAACATCATTAAGCTTGGTAAAATCGCAATTAAATCAACAATTGCCAAAGGGGAGAAAAAATAGCGAAGCCGACGTTTGGTATGAGACCCTTCCATTGCTGCATATCGTGTTTTATCTACGCAAGCCCAAAGCCTGGCTAAGTACTCAATAGCAAAAATAGCGACCGAGACAATTTCTAAAACTAAGAATTCGTTGTAATACTGCTCTGCCACACTTGGGATTGATTCAATAACAATGGCTACAACGTTGATCATTATTAAGCTAATGAGTGCAATATCAAGAATATGTCCTGCTCGATGGTACTGGCCTGTGCCTTCAAACAGGCAAGCCATTTTTTGTCTTAAAGTGTGTGGTTCATTCATTATTTAAGTTTAAGTACCATATTAATACTGCCTTCTTCAAAGTCGCGACTAATTTTAAAACCTAACTTACGGGCAAGCTCAATCATCCCAGTGTTCTCTGGTAAGGTTATGCCTTCAATCGATTCCACACCTTGGCGTTTACAGTGGTTAATTGCTGCACTCATTAGTATGCGACCAAGCCCTAAACCTTGGCAATCTGAGCGTACTACAATGGCAAACTCAGCATGCAGGTTATCGGGGTCCATAATGACGCGAGACACACCTAATGTGCGAGTTTTACCTTCAAAGCGTTGGCAAACAATAAACGCCATTTCACGGTCGTAATCAATTTGCGTCATTTTAGCGAGTTGATCGTGGTTAAATTGTGGTAGTTCGCCAAAAAAGCGTTTATATCTGTCTTCTTTATTAAGTGACTCGTCAAATGCTTTATGAGCTTGTTCATCTTCTGGCTTTATTGGTCTGAGCGTAGCTTGGGTGTTGTTTTTAAGTGTTACCACTTCAACAAGTTCAATAGGGTAGGGACGAATAGATAAGCGCTTACGATTGCTCTGAGCTTGATAACGGCTAAGTGTCATAGTGGCATCGAGCACTAAAAACTGTCCATTACTGGCAAGTATAGGATTAAGTTCCATTGAGCTTATGTCAGGTTGATCAATAACTAACTGAGAAATACGCGTTAGCAGTGCACACAAACGATACTTATCAACTTTTTCGGGTAATATGCGCTCCTTTAATACGCCTTTATCGTGCGCTGCGGCAATTAAATACTTTGCTAAGTTCATATTTAGTGGAGGCAGAGCAACGGCGGCTTGCGCATATTCAAGGCCGGTGCCTGCTTCACCTAATAATATAACAGGACCAAAATTAGGCTCGGTTTTAATCGCAATTCGCAGCTCATTTGCGCCTGCTCGCGGCGCCATTTTTTGTAATGAAAACCCTTCAATAACAGCATCCGGATAAGTGTTTTTAATACGGATAAGCATTGCAAAAGCAGTTTGTTCAACCTCGTTCGCGTCGTTTAAGTTAAGCACCACACCACCTACTTCAGACTTTGAAGCAATACTTGGGCTAATAAGTTTTAACGCGACCGGAAAACCAAGTTCTATGGCTTGCTCTCTGGCTTCTGTTGGGGTGTAAGCCACCTCAGTTTGAATGCATGTAATACCATAGTGATTTAATACTTGGCTTGCCTGATGGGTAGGTAAGTAGCTTTGTCCGTCATCTAAAAACTCATTAATAAGCGCTTTAGCTGCTACTTTATTTATTTTTGCGTCATCTGTATTCGACTCAGGTGTTTGCGTTAAATGCTTTTGGTTACGGCGATACGTTACCAAGTGCATAAACGCGCCAACAGCACCCTCTGGTGTTCTATAAGTTGGTATTGCGTTGTTTGAGCACACTTTTCTGGCGGCGTAAGATGCGTCTTCACCCATAAAATTAGTTATAACGTAAGGGCGTGCCATTTTGGGTAATGTTTGTAAGGTTTCTACAATAATGTTGGCGTAGTCTTCGCTGGGCGCAAGCGCTGAGGGAGTATGGATAATCAGTAAGTTTTTAACTTCTTTTGCGTGCAGTAAAATTTCTAATGCTTGCTTATAACGCGCAGGTGCTGAGTCGCCAAAAATATCCACAGGGTTTGAGGTGGTTTCTGATTGCGGAATTACTTTATTTAGCGCATTTCGGGTTTCAGCGCTCAACTCGGCTAATTTACCGGAGCTTTGAATTAGCTCATCAACGGCCATAACACCTGGGCCGCCACCATTAGTTAAAATTGTCAGTTGCTCTACTTTTAATAATTTTGGATGCATGGCGAGTGTTTGTGTTGCTGCAAATAGCTCTCGTAAATCATTTACGCGCAGCATACCCGCTCGTTGAAATAACGCATCGTAAACAGCATCAGAGCTTTGCTTTCCGCCGGTGTGAATTTCGGCTGCAAGTGCGCCTGCACTTGTTTTACCTGTTTTAATTGCAATTACAGGTTTACTAAAGGCCGCAGCTCTTGCTGCTGATATAAAGCCACGAATATCTTCAATGTTATCAATGTAGAGTAAAATAGCTTTGGTTTTAGCATCACGACCTAAAAAGTCGAGTAGTTCATTAAAGTTTATATCAAGGCAATCACCTACCGATACAAAATATGAAAATCCAATTTCTTTGTTTTTAGCCCAATCTAAAATGGTTGAGCATACTGCTGCTGATTGCGATACAAATGCAATTTTACCTGGGCTTGCTACTGTATGTGAAAAGCTCGCATTTAAACCAATATGAGGGATCAGCAAGCCCAAACAATTGGGTCCAAGCAAAGTAACCTGTTTGGCTTGAGCGCATGCTTTAAGCGCGCTTTTTTGCTCTCCAGAAAGCCCATCTGCAATAACAATCGCCGTTTTACAGCCAAGCTCTCCAAGCTGCTCAATAATATCAATTAAGGTATTTTTGTTAGTACAAATAACAGCAAGGTCGGGTACTTTTGGTAAGTCAGCAATAGAGGGGTAAGCAAGTACGCCATGTACTGCGCTATGGCTCGGAGTAACGGGCATTATCGGCCCTTTAAAACCGCCTTGAAGTAAGTTGCGCATAACCACAAAACCAGCACGAGTTGATATATTAGAGGCACCAATAACGGCCACTGAGCTTGGGTTAAAAAACTGGGTAATGCGCTTAAGGCTCATGGTTTTTCCTAGGCTGATTAAATTTTGCGTTATTTATAGTCTCAATGTACCCTGTTTACTGTGTTATTTCGAGCGTCTAGATGCTTATTATTGATATCAATCAAGGAGATTATTGTGAATAAAACCCCCGGTTTTTACATTGTTATAGCGGCTATTTGTTTAAGTATAGGCTTAATTAGCTTAGGGTTTATTTTAAAGAGCACAGCTCTCAGTGTAAAAGAGATGGAACGTACTGTGCAGGTTAAGGGATTGGCCGAGCGAGAAGTTATAGCCGATACGGTAATTTGGCCTCTGCAATTTAGTGATGCCGACAATAATCTTGAAAAATTAGTCAGCCGAGTTGAGAAAAAAAATGATGCTGTAACTGCTTTTTTAAAACTGCATGGTTTTGACGACGATGAAATAACAATAGGCAGCCAGTCAGTTATTGATAAGCAAGCACGTGAATACAGTAATGAAAATCAGCAATTTAGATACATAGTGCGTTCAAATATTATTGTTTATTCTGATGCGCCAGATAAAGTGCAAAACGCGCTGAGTAAAGTAAGCCAGCTTGCTAAACAAGATATCGCGATAGTGCAGGACAGCTACGAAACAAAAGTTGAATACATTTTTACAGGCCTCAATGATGTAAAACCTGCGATGGTGCAAGAAGCAACTGAAAAAGCGCGTGAAGTCGCTAATAAATTTGCTAAAGACTCTAATTCAAAATTAGGCAAAATAAAAACAGCTCGCCAAGGGCAATTTAGTATCAGTAATCGAGATTCAAACACACCGCAAATAAAAAACATAAGAGTGGTAACCAGTGTTGAATATTATTTAAATGACTAGGAAATAATATGTCAGAGTCTAAATATGGTCAGTTTGTACTGGCGCCCCGTTCGTATTTTTTTACTGCTATAGCGAGCGTAGTGTTTGCATTTATAGGCTTTAGTTATAATGCATGGCGAATGGAGGCAAGTGAAGAGAACAACAATACACGCATTGCTAGCTTTCAAATATTACAAGAACTAGCCGAGCTTGAGCTTATTGTATTTGCCGCACATTACGATAATAACAAAATAGATGGCAGCCCTAGAAAAGGCTGGGTTAAAGTTAACTTAATTCATGACTTAAGCTACTTAGCCGTTGATAAAGTACATTTAAAAACAAAAGACTTACAAAAGGTCTGGCAAACAAATTGGCCAAATATGGTTGATCACGAAAGTGCTGCGCAATCTATTACACATGCCATAGACAGTGTGCGTACAGAAGTTGTGAGTGAATTAAAGCGCCTTGATTAAGTGAGCAACTTGCGCCGTTGAGCGTTGCAAGTAAGCGGCGCTCAGTAAAATTGTGGTCTCGTTAACTTTTTGCCCTTTTAGTACGTTGGCAAGCTGCTGTTTTGCATTAGGGTTTTGTTTTTGCTCTATTTCCATTAATGCTAACAAAGCTGAAAATTCATGCTTTACCGGTGTGCTCGGTTTATTTGCATAGGCAATGTAGCAGGCAACTGGTGTTAATCCGTGAGAGTTGGGCTGCGCGACTGCTTTAACTAAGTCATCATTTGATTCAAACAACATTAAAGAGCGTACATAGTTAAATGGCAGCTTTGTAGTATCGGCATGTTTAAACACATTATGCAGTACGTTATTTCCTTGAGTATCTTGTACTAAAAAGCCTTTATTTACTCTCAGCGCTGGGGTGAAAAAGCTCAATGCGTCAATATTAGTGAGTTGGTTAATAAATAGAGAAGGTGCTGTATTAGTACTTAATATACGGATTGCTATGTTTTGCATAAAGTCATACTTAACACTCAACCGTTGGGCGCTGTCATATAAATGGTTAAGCTGCAAAGTTTGCTGAGCAGGGCTTAACTGCCTAAAGTCGTTATCGAGCTCATTTAACTGCTGCTTTGAAATACGCGCATTAAGTAGTTGTATGCTTAAATCCATTATTATTTCCAAAATCTTTTTTACTACTATAAAACAAAAAAGGTCGCAAATGCGACCTTTTCATATTTAAAGCAATTGTTTAAATTGGTTTTAAGCCTTTTTGCTTGCTACCCATTCATTAACAAAGTTTTCTAGTACATTAAGTGGTACAGGACCATTTTTAAGCACTACGTCGTGGAACTGGCGAATATCAAATTTATCACCAAGTTGCTTTTTAGCTTCTTCACGAAGCTCTAAAATCTTAAGCATACCCACTTTATAAGCTGTTGCTTGTGAAGGCATTACAATGTGACGCTCAACCATTTTAACACCGTCAGATGTTGCATTAGGCGTGTTATTTACGTAGTAATCAATACCTTCTTGGCGAGTCCACTTCATTGCGTGAATCCCCGTATCAACCACTAAGCGACATGCGCGCCATAATTCCATTGAAAGACGACCAAAATCTGAGTAAGGGTCTGAGTACATGCCCATTTCTTTAGGAATGAACTCTGAGTATAAACCCCAGCCTTCAATATACGCTGTGTAGCCACCAAACTTACGGAACTTAGGAATACCTTCTAGTTCTTGCGAAATAGCTATTTGCATGTGGTGTCCCGGAATACCTTCGTGGTATGCCAGCGCTTCCATTTGATACGTTGGCATTGCTTCCATATCGTAAAGGTTAGCGTAGTAAACACCTGGGCGTGAACCATCAGGAGCTGGCTGTTGGTAAAATGCTTTACCTGCTGCTTTTTCACGGAATGCTTCAACCGCTTTTACTTTTAAACCTGCTTTTGGTTTAACAATGAATAACTCATCTAAACGCGTTTTCATTGTATCAATAAGCCCAGTGGCTTCATCAAGGTAGCGTTGTTTACCTTGTGCATCATTAGGGTAGTAAAATTGCTTGTCAGTTTTCATAAACTGCATAAACGCTTTTAAGTCGCCTTTAAAGCCAACTTTGTCTTTAATTTCACGCATTTCATCATGAATACGTGCCACTTCAGATAGGCCAATTGCATGAATTTCTTTAGCAGTTAAATCTGTTGTAGTTGTGCGCTTAAGTGCGTTGTTATAAAACGCTTCGCCATCAGGTAATTTCCATGCGCCATCACGGTTATCTGCGCGTTTTTCAAGCTGTGCAAGGTAATTAATTAACTTAGAGTAAGATGGTTTAACAGCCGATTTTAATGCATCTGATGCATCGCTGATTAACGAGTCTTTTTCGTCTTGGCTAATTTCAAGCGCTGTTACTTTACGTTTAAAGTCAGCAAGCAAGGTAGAATCATCGCCTTTTTCAAACGGTGCACCGTGAATAATGTTTTTGCTTGAATCAATAACATGCGGGAATACAAATTTAGGGGCAATGATGCCTTTTTCTGCACGTACAGTTAAATCAATAATAAGCTGATCAATAACACCAGTTACACCATTTAAGCGTGAAATGTAGTCTTTAGCTTCTTTTACATTACTAATTGAGTGCTGATTAATTAAAAACGCAGGGATCATAGAATGCGTACCAAACATTTGGTTCACAGGGTAGTTATGGTAACGCCATTTAAAGTCAGCAATTGAGCTTTCAAGATCTTGTTTTTTTAAGTCGTAGCTAACTTTTGTTGCATCATCTAATAAATCACGGCTGATTGCTTTTAGTGCAACTAGGTCAGCTTTTGTTTGCGCTAAATCTTTAAGCTGTCTTTCTTCGCTGCCATCATCCCACTTATCGTAATCTTGCTTAATACCCATGTATGTTTGATATACAGGACTGCTCATTACGTCGCGGTTAAATGTATCTTCAAAAAAAGCATTCGCTTTGTCTATTTCACTTTGTTGTGATTGAACTGCTTGTGCAATAGGAGCTGAAGTCGCTTGTTGTGTTGTTTGCTGGCAACCAGCAAGTAGTGCAACGCTTACTGCGGCCGCAATAAAAGTAAGTTTACGCATTGTTTTCCCTTTTGTTGTTAGAAACCCATTAGGGTGTTTTATATTTATTTTTTGTGTAGCGCTGGGGGCTACACAAATAATTCTAGCAGGTCATTTAAAAAGCGATGACCTTTTAAGCTTACCTGCCAATGGCTGTCTGTTTGAGTCAATAAACCTTTATTAATTGCTTGGTTTAATGCGCTTTGCTGACCTTGCAGTGGCAGTGTTGTTAGTTTATTAAAATCATTAATTGGGCAAGGCTCAACAAGGCGAAAGCGGTTCATAAAAAATTCAAACGCTAAATCGTCTTGCTCTACATGCCAGCTTTTATACATATACGGTTTAATTAAATCCATATAGCCGCGTGGGTGTTTAACCTTTTCAGTACGCGTAATAAGCCCTGTATTTGCATCAGTAACCTTACCATGCGCGCCGCAACCAATACCGAGATAATCGCCAAAACGCCAATAATTTAAGTTATGTTGGCATTGATAACCCGGTTTTGCATAGCCCGATATTTCGTATTGTATGTAACCTGCTTGAGCGAGTAACTCGACCCCTTGTTCTTGAATGTCCCACAGTATTTCGTCTTGTGGCAAGGTAGGTGGTTTTGAAGCAAACTGAGTATTGGGTTCAATAGTTAGTTGATACCACGATATATGCGGTGGATCGAGCGCTATTATTTGTTTTAAATCGCTCAGTGCATCGTCAAGTGTTTGCCCAGGTAAGCCATGCATTAAATCAAGGTTAAAGCTATTTAAACCGGCTTCTTTAGCTTGTTGCGCGGCATAGTTTGCCTCGTCGCTGCCATGAATCCGACCAAGTGCTTTTAACTTGTCGTTTTGCATGCTTTGCACACCGATAGAAATACGGTTAATGCCTGCTTTTACGTAATCTTTAAAACGACCTGTTTCTACTGTACCTGGGTTGGCTTCAAGGGTAATTTCGCAGTGTTCTTCAAGACCAATTAGGTTGTCGACTTCATTTAATAAACGAGTATAAGCCGCACCAGTTAATAAGCTCGGAGTACCGCCACCAATAAAGATACTGTGAATTTTACGTCCTTGCACTAAGTGCAAATCTGCTTTTAAATCATCAATTAAATGCTGAACATATTCAGCTTCAGGTATTTCACCTTTTTGTCCGTGGCTATTAAAATCGCAGTACGGGCATTTTTGCACGCACCAAGGTACGTGCACATATAAGCTCAGTGGTGGAAGGTTCACAGGCCGCCTTTTTGCTGTAGCTCTAGCAATAGTTTTTGTAGTGCTTGGCCGCGATGACTCACTGCATTTTTTTGCTCTTTTGTAAGCTCAGCACTGGTACAATTTTTCTCTGGTACAAAAAATACAGGGTCGTAACCAAAGCCACCGTTGCCATTTTGAGTGAGCGTAATTTCGCCTTCCCAGCTTGCACTGCAAATAAGGGGGGTAGGGTCATCTGCGTGGCGCATTAATACCAGTACACACCAAAAACGAGCACTACGGATAGGGTTATTACCCAAGTCTACGAGTAACTTATCAATGTTATCTTGATCGCTGGCACCTGGGCCTGCAAAACGGGCAGAGTAAACACCGGGTGCGCCATTTAGGCCATCAACTTCTAAACCTGAGTCATCGGCAATAGCAGGCATGCCAGTAATTTTAGCGGCATGACGCGCTTTAATAATGGCATTTTCAACAAAGGTAGTGCCGGTTTCGGCAACTTCATCTACGTTAAAATCGCTCTGTGGAACTACATTAATATTCAGAGGGCTTAGCATGTTAGCTAGCTCATTTACTTTGCCAGGGTTACCTGTAGCAAGTACTAAAGTTTTGGTCATGTTATTAATCTACGTAAAATTTTTGCTGAAACTGTAATTTTTGAAATTGATTACTTTGTTGTATTTCAATCTCAAAGCGTAAAATCTCTTCGTTGGTATAATCAACTTGGGCAAGGTAATAAATTGAATCACCTTCTTTTACTTCTTTAAAAGTAAGCGTTTGTTTGTTGCCAAGTAGGTTTCTAGCTGTGCCAGTAAGCTTTGCTGTTTGGGCTGTATTTTCGGCATTATTTTTTAAAACAGAAATATTTACAATGCCTTTGTATCCGCTTCGCTCAAGGCCATACGTTTTTGCTATTTTTGGCTGAATAAAAGTAGAAGGAAAGGCGATGTAATGCACTTGCCAAGGGCCAAGCTCTTTATATTGTGCGCCTTGCATTTCTTCGCTTTGCGCGTTAAATGCAAATGCTAAACAAGCAATAAAACAAAACTTAATTAAACGGTTCATTATGTATTCCTCAAAACATATAAAAAAGAGGCCTTTGGGCCTCTAATTAAAAAATCCATATTAGACTAAAAAATCCATAAGCAGCATTTGCAAAAACTGAATACCAATAATAAGCACTAAAACTGATAAATCTAAGCCACCCATTGATGGCAATATTTTACGAATTGGTTTTAGCATTGGTTCAGTAAGCTGATGGAAAACCGCTTCTATAGGGTTATAACCTTGGCTAACCCAACTTAAAATAGCGCGAATAATAAGTACCCAAAAAACTAAGTTAAGGCCTTCTTTTAGTACCGTTATAAGTGCTTGTATAATTACAGGCTGTATTGCCCACGCATTATATATAACAAGCATTAAAGTACTAATTTTGGCTACAGCCACTATAAATGCCAGCAACAGAGATGCTAAATCAAGTCCGCCAAACCCCGGAATGATTTTACGCAGTGGTTTTACCGCAAACGAAGTGGCTTTAACCACAAACTGGCTCATTGGATTATAAAAGTCGGCTTTTGCCCACTGCAGCCAAAAGCGCAGTAATACCACCATTAAAAACAAATCAAACAGGGTACTGATTAAAAATTGCATGGCATTCATAGTGTAACCTTCAATAAAAAGTGGTTTTAAAGTTCTTTTTCCATTTGCTCTGCACGCGCAATACACGCATCCATTGCATCGCCGACGGTTTTAGTTAAGCCTTCGTCTTTTAAGTGCTCAACAGCTGCGTGAGTAGTACCGCCTTTAGATGTTACGTTTGAACGCAGTTGCGAAATACTAATATCAGGCTGGCTAAGTGCCATTTCTGCGGCGCCAAGGGCTGTTTGCTGTACTAAACGACGAGCGTCTTCATCATTAAAGCCCAGCGCTTTAGCTTTTTCTTCTATGGCTTCCATAAATAAGAAAAAGTAAGCAGGTGATGAGCCGGTCACAGCAATAATATCGTTAATTTGTGATTCTTTTTCGACCCATACAACAATGCCAGTGCATTCAAAAACTTGTTGTACAAACTCGTGTTCGCTTTGTGTTTCGCCCGCGCCATATAAACCTGATACACCACGGCCTAATAAAGACGGTGTATTTGGCATACAACGTACCATTTTAACGTCTTGACCTAGCATTTCACGTAAACGTTTTACAGTTAAGCCAGCAGCAACAGAAATAAACAGTTTATCGCTAAAATCTACGCCCGACTCTTGAAACGATTTACATAAATCGCCCATCATTTGTGGTTTAACAGATAAAACAATTACATCAGCATCGCGCAGGGCTTCGTTATTGTCACTGGTGGTTTGCACCTTGAAATCAAAGGCTACCTTTTCAAGCTTTTCTTGGTTGCGGTTAGTCGCAATAATGTTACTTGCGTTAAAACCGTTTTTTACCATGCCACCAATAATGGCGTAGCTCATATTACCTGTGCCTATAAATGCGATTTTTTTATCTGACATAAATCTGTTATCACCTTTTAAGTTCGTGTTCCAAAAATGTCTGTGCCGATCCTTACCATGGTTGAGCCTGCACTAATGGCAGCTTCAACATCGTTACTCATACCCATCGACAAAGTATCTACTTGAGGATATTGGGTCTTTAGTTTATCAAAGCAAGTTTGTAATTGCTCAAAAGATTGAATTTGCGTATCCAGATCGTTGCTTTTAGCGGGAATTGCCATTAAACCTCGAAGTGTTAAGTGCTCACATTGGTTAATAAAATCGGCAAGTTCATCTATTTCATCGCGGTGGCAACCCGACTTCGCTTCTTCATTACTTATATTTACTTGAATAAGTATATTAAGAGGCTGTTTATCGTCTGGGCGCTGGGAATCTAATCGTTTCGCTATTTTTATGCGATCAACACTTTGCACCCAATCAAAGTTGGCAGCCACTAAAGCACTTTTATTAGATTGAATAGGGCCAATGAAATGCCAAATGATGTCGCTATATGACTGTAGTTGAGCTATTTTATCTATAGCCTCTTGAACATAAGATTCACCAAATTCGCGCTGACCATGCTCATAAGCTGCAATAACATCTTCGCTTGGTTTAGTTTTAGACACTGCCAGTAGAGTGACTTCGTTAGTGTTTCGTTGTGCAATTTTTGCCGCGTCTGCAATTCTAGCGTAGGCGGATGTGAGTCGTTCTGCTATTGTAACCATATATTTATCAGTTAGTTGTGGAGTCATAAATGGATATTACCGAATTATTAGCGTTTAGTGTGCAACACAAAGCATCCGATTTACATTTATCGTCGGGTGTTTCACCTATGATACGCGTAGACGGTGATGTTCGCCGCATTAATATACCAGCCCTTGCAGACAAAGACGTAAACAGTCTGGTTTACGATATTATGAACGATAATCAACGCAAGGACTATGAACAAAATCTCGAAGTGGATTTTTCGTTTGAAGTGCCTAATTTAGCACGTTTTCGTGTGAATGCGTTTAACTCTAATCGCGGGCCTGCTGCGGTATTTCGTACCATACCAAGTGAAGTGTTAACGCTTGATGATTTAGGTGCGCCAGATATTTTTAAAACAATCTCCGATACCCCACGTGGACTCGTGTTAGTGACGGGCCCAACGGGCTCTGGTAAATCAACAACACTTGCCGCTATGGTCGATTATATAAATCAAAATAAACATCACCATATTCTAACAATAGAAGATCCAATCGAGTTTGTTCACGATAATAAATTAAGCCTTATTAATCAACGTGAGGTACATCGCGATACTCATAGCTTTTCAAACGCGCTACGTAGTGCATTGCGTGAAGATCCAGATGTAATATTGGTCGGTGAGTTACGTGATTTAGAAACAATTCGTCTTGCAATGACCGCTGCTGAAACGGGTCACTTAGTGTTTGGCACGTTGCATACAACATCTGCACCAAAAACCATTGACCGTATTATCGATGTATTCCCAGGTGAAGAAAAATCAATGGTACGTTCAATGTTATCTGAATCTTTGCGTGCTGTTATCTCGCAAACACTGCTTAAAAAGATTGGTGGCGGGCGAGTTGCAGCACACGAAATTATGATTGCAGTACCTGCTATTCGTAACTTAATTCGTGAAGACAAAATTGCACAAATGTACTCGTCTATTCAAACCGGTGCGTCTGTGGGCATGCAAACAATGGATCAATGTTTAACTAATTTAGTTAATCACGGCATTGTTACAAATGCGGCAGCGAAAGAAAAAGCACAAGACAAAACACAATTTGGCGGGTAAGAAACTATTATGGCTTTATCTTTAAACGACTTTTTACTCATCATGATTGAGAAAAAAGGCTCTGACTTATTTGTATCGAGTCAGCTACCTGTAAGCGCAAAAATAAACGGTGAGCTAACAGCCCTAAGTGACGATAGGCTTACTGATGAGCAATCGCTTGAGTTAGTAGAATCTGCAATGAGCGAAAAGCAAAAAGCAGAGTTTCATACAACGAAAGAATGTAACTTTGCGATTGCCACCGACGAAGGGCGTTTTCGTATTTCTGCTTTTTGGCAACGCGATAAAGCCGGTATGGTTATTCGCCGCATTGTTACGCAAATACCTGATGTGAGTGAGCTAGGTCTACCTTCTATTCTTACCGATGTAATTATGTCTAAGCGTGGTCTAGTATTGTTTGTTGGTGGTACAGGTACTGGTAAATCAACCTCACTAGCTGCACTTATTGGCTACAGAAACCGACATCAACGTGGTCATATACTGACTATTGAAGATCCGATTGAATTTGTTCATGAGCATCGCAAAAGTATTATTACTCAACGCGAAGTAGGGCTTGATACCGAAAGCTTTGAGTCAGCACTTAAAAGCTCATTACGCCAAGCTCCCGATGTAATTTTGATTGGTGAAATTCGCTCTCAAGAAACTATGGAATACGCACTAAGCTTTGCCGAAACAGGTCATTTATGTGTTGCAACACTGCATGCTAATAATGCTAACCAAGCGATTGACCGTATTATGCATTTAGTTCCAAAAGAAAAACACGATAAGCTTAAGTACGATTTAGCACTTAACTTACGTGCAATTGTGGCCCAGCAATTAGTACCGACTGCTGATGGTGAAAGCCGTGTTGCAGCTATTGAAATATTGCTTAACTCACCAATGGTTGCTGAACTGATTAAAAACGGTGATATTGGTGGTATTAAAGAGGCAATGGCTAAATCGAAAGAAATGGGCATGCAAACCTTTGACCAAGCATTATTTGAGCTGTATAGACAGCAGCGAATTAATTACGCTGATGCACTGCATCATGCTGATTCGCCAAATGATTTACGCTTAATGATTAAACTGCGCAATAACGAACAGCAAGGTGCGGGCTTTTTACAAGGCGTTACTATTGATGGCCTTGACGATAAAAATAGCGATCAATGATTTAAAAAGTAATGAATATAAATACTTTATATAAATAAAAAGCGCCAATTGGCGCTTTTTATTTATATAACGGGTTGTTTATGTAGCGGGCTTATTCACCGTAACTAGACTCAAAAAAACTTTCTAAAATAATAACCGCAGACATATTATCTACGTTACCTTTGCCTAAGTTTTTATAGCCACCACTTTCAAAAAGTCGCGCTTTAGCATCCGCAGTCGTTAAACGCTCGTCTTGTGTTTGCACCGGAATGCCATAATGATTATGTAATCTGTTGGCAAACTTTTTTGCTTTAAAGGTAACCTCTTGTGACGTTCCATCCATATTTAGTGGTAAGCCAACAACCATTAAGTCAGGCTGCCATTCGGTTACTTGTACAGCAATATGGTCCCAGTTAGGAATGCCATCTTGTGCTTTTACAGCCTTAAGGCTAGAGGCGCTGCCTGTTAGCTCTTGCCCAATAGCAATACCAATACTTTTGGTGCCAAAGTCAAAGCCCATTACAGTGCGTTCGCCTTGCGGCTTAAGCGATTTTTTTGTCATGTGTATCTTGTTTAAGTTTGCTAAGGGTTAAGTTACTATTATGCGTGACCAGCTTCAGGGCTGAGTTGGCTAATATCAAAGCCCAACATTGAAACTGCTTTTTCCCATCGTTTTTCAACGGGGGTATCAAAAATGATCTTCGGATCGGCTTCTATGATCAACCAACTGTTATCAAGTAACTCTTGTTCGAGTTGTCCTTGCTCCCATCCTGAATAACCCAATGTAATAATAAATTGTTCAGGTGCTTGTGCGGTAGTTAAGCTTGCTAAAACGTCTTTTGAGGTAGTGATCATAATATCGCTACTGAGCTTTTGGCTTGCTGAATAACCTGATTGAGGAGAGTGCAAAACGAAACCACGATCAGTTTTGACAGGTCCGCCTGCAAACACACTTACTTTTGCTGCGTTTTGCGTTTTGTCGTTATCAATTTCTATTTTATCTAAAAGTTCGCCAACAGTAACATCAATAGGTTGGTTTATTACCAAGCCCATAGCCCCATCTTCATTGTGCTCACAAATATAGGTAACAGCACGTTTAAAAAAAGGGTCTTGCATCGACGGCATCGCGATTAAAAAATGATTTTCTAATGACTGCATAGATTTCACCCTTTTTAGTTAATGAACTTTGAGTATGGCACATACCTTTGTTTTTAAAACTAAAAAAGCACTTTCATACGGTTTAAAAATTAATAGTTAACAACTATATTAAAATCTATGACACGAAAGTGCTTTTAATAACGACAGGTAGATGCTTATTTATCTAGCTTTCTTTCAATTGCGTCAAACAAAATACCTGTTATAGAGATATCGTATGCAGCTTCAATTTCGCGAACACACGTTGGCGCTGTAACATTAATTTCAGTTAATTTATCGCCAATAATATCTAAACCTACAAATATTAAGCCTTTTTCTTTAAGCGTTGGTGCAACCGCTTGCGCTATTTTTAAATCTGACTCGCTAAGTGGACGCGCTTCGCCTCGACCGCCAACAGCTAAATTACCGCGTGTTTCACCATTTTGTGGAATTCGCGCTAAACAATACGGAATAACCTCACCATCAATAACCAATACGCGCTTGTCGCCTTGTTTGATCTCTGGGATGTAATTTTGCACCATAGCAAAGCGGCTGCCGTGCTCGGTTAGCGTTTCACAAATTACACCAATGTTGGCATCGTCTTCTCTAAGGCGGAAAATAGATGCGCCACCCATGCCATCAAGGGGTTTTAAAATAATGTCTTTATGCTCGGCTAAAAACTCACGAATTTGTTTTTGGCTACGTGTAACAAGTGTGTCTGGCGTATGTTCGCTAAACCATGCTGTAAATAGCTTTTCGTTAGCATCGCGTAGGCTTTGTGGCTTGTTAATTATTAACGTACCTTCTTGTTCTGCACGCTCTAAAATATACGTCGCGTAAATGTATTCGGTATCAAAAGGAGGATCTTTTCGCATTAAAATAACATCAAGGTCGGCAAGGGCTATAGTGGCTTTTTCTTCAAGCTCGTACCATTTTTCTGCATTATTAAACACTTGCGCTTTAGACGCTGTAGCGTACGACTTACCTTTACGAAGAGATAAATCATCCATCTCCATATAATAAATTTCGTAGCCGCGTTCTTGCGCTTGCATCATCATTGCAAAACCGGTGTCTTTTTTGATGTTAAATCCACTAATAGGATCTGAAATAATACCTAACTTAATTGCCATGCGCTGTGCCTTACTATAAATGTTACTGTTTATATGAGGGTGCTTTTAGTTATTTCAATTAGCTAAATCGCCAAATTGAAGTTGTAATGCACTTAAGACCGTTAAAGCGGCTGTTTCCGTTCGTAAAACGCGCGGGCCTAAGCGAATATCTACAAATTCTAGTTGTTTAGTTAGTGCCATTTCATCGTCGGTAAAGCCGCCTTCTGGGCCGACTAAAAAGCGTACGCCATCTTCAGGTACCGTAATGGTTTTAATGCTGTGCTCAGCACGAGGGTGAAGAGTGAGCTTAATTGCATTGGTTTGTTGTGCAAGCCATTGTTTTAAATCTACAGGGGGATGAATAATTGGCACAAAATTACGCCCAGATTGCTCTGCCGCTGCTATTGCAATTTTTTGCCATTGTTGGTGTTTTTTCTCAAGACGATCGCCCATTAGTTTCACGCCACAGCGCTGACTAAAAATAGGGGTGATTTCGGTAATGCCCAGTTCAACTGACTTTTGAATTGTAAAATCCATTTTATCACCACGGGATACACACTGGCCTAAATGAATTTTAAGCGGGGATTCTACATCATGAGGATTAAGCTCTAATGGCATTACGACGACTGTTTTTTTTGTTACCTCAATTATTTCACTAAGGTATTCGCCGCCTTCGCCATTAAAAATAGATACATGCTCGCCTACTTTCATGCGCAGCACTCTGCCAATATGCCCTGCAGCATCGTCATCTAAAGTTACAGGGGTGTTTAGGGCAATACTCGATGTTTGATAAATATGAGGAACTCGCATAGGGCGTCACTTATTACTTAGCGTAAAAATATATACTGCTATGGTAAGTAAGCTGGGAGCTGTGCGCAATTATTTATTTTTATTAAGTTGCTCTGCAAGGTCTATTAAATCTTGTGGTGTGTGCGCTATATCGTGGTGATTTTGCGAAGGTTCCGTTAACGTCTCGTCGGTAACTAGGCTTAGTGTGTAGCCTGTATCATCAAAGCTTATTAAAAAGCGCTCTTCATGTAACGAGTTATAAATAAAGCGTTGTTTATCGCTTGCGAGTAAGTAATCGGTGCTATTAAAAAGGACTCCGTGTAAATCGTGATGCTCTTTTAGATAGTTAATTAATTCAGAAACGCTTATTTCGTTTTCAAGGTCGCAATAACTATAGTCTTTAATAAGCTCGTCAAACATCATTTTTACTAACTGACGGGTATTACTGCCTGCGGCAATAAGCGTACTCGCTTTTGTTTTACCATTATTATTTACATAGTATTCGGCAAATGCTCGGCTAAATTCGTTGTCTATGTCAATTAACAAGTAATTCGTTATTTCAAGTGGCATAGAGCTAGGACCTTGTTGCATTTAAGTAATTACCATTATTACTTAAATGCAGACTTTTAATGGCTGTATTTTAGTAAAAAGGTCTAAAGAGAAAACATGCTAATAAGTAAATAGCCTATAGCACAAAAAACAGCAAACTCTATACATGCTACCCCAATATTATCTTGATGGTCTATTTCAAGAGCCGTATCAATATTTGGTAAAGAGATAACTTTTATCACATACGTTAAGCTGTAAAGTAGTATCCACATTACACCGCAATGCATAACGAGTGTAAATATGTTTTCTACCATTTTACCGTTTTGAAATGCTGCGCTAGATAAACCAGCATACACAGCCAATGCTAAACCGATTGATTTGCCAGCATACCTTATACCAATAGATGTATTTTCTAGGTTAAAGTTACTTTGTAGCGAAGCTCCTTGATTTGCTTTTGCAAAACGGTGTTCTCGTATTTTACTATCCAGTGCAAACATTCCCTGAAGCGTAAAAAAGCTAACACAAGCAATAAGTAAGTTGCTAAATCCCAGTGTGTGCGTCCACGTGTACAAGCCAAGTGCGATAATACAGTTAGCGATTAACATGCCTGAATCTACCAATGCAGCACATACATTTTGT
This sequence comes from Pseudoalteromonas sp. SWXJ133, assembly GCF_015864365.1. Lineage (NCBI taxonomy): Bacteria > Pseudomonadati > Pseudomonadota > Gammaproteobacteria > Alteromonadales > Pseudoalteromonadaceae > Pseudoalteromonas > Pseudoalteromonas sp. SWXJ133. The sequence continues at coordinate 40,543 of NZ_JADYXJ010000002.1, read as the reverse complement.
TTTAGTATGGCAGCTTCTTCGTTAAACCTGTGGAGTATCCATTTTCTGTGAATTAAATGACCCACTTTTATAAAAGTGAATAAAAGAATAATAATAATTAACACTTTTAACGGGTTTGACTGTGCGGTACTTATACTTATTTCGTCAAATAAGAAAGCCATAGTGGCTATAACAACTGATATTTCAGATGCAAAACTAATACCCATGGCAAAGTTGTCGTGTTGTGCTAGCTCATCTTTAAGCGCTTGTTTTGCTTTGATTTGAGTGACAACTCGTAAACAAAAAATAGTTATGCAAATAACCGCAAAACTAATGGCAATCGCAATAAAACTAGTGTTAGATAAAGACAAATATGACATGGTGATCCTAATTAAGTTAACCTTTCTAGGTTTTAATCATTCTAGTACGGTTATTGATGATATAAAAGAGAGGATTGATGAGTAACGTAAAGCAACTTCCTATTCAATTACAAAAACTTGGCTTGATGCGCTTTGAACAGTTATACCCGCAGCAAAGTAAACAAAGTGAAGTTGTAAGGTTATTAGCATTAAGCGACTTTGCTTGGCGCAGTTTAGAGTCACAACCTGATTTAAATACTTGGCTATTATGCAAAGACGAAATACAAAATAGAGTAATAGATTCTCCTTTTAAAAACCTTAACTTAGCTGACATTGATGAAGTGCAGTGCCATAAAGTACTTCGCCAATATCGTGAAAAGTACTGGCTCAAAGTCGCCTTTTTAGATTTATGCTGTAACAATCCCATTGCCGATAGTATTAATTACATAAGCCAACTGGCTGACATGCTAATAAATAGTGCTAACCAATGGGCGCATGCACAGGTGGCAAAAGTAAATGGTGAGCCGCTTGATGAGCAAAACCAAGCAATGCCGTTAATGGTTTTAGGGATGGGAAAACTTGGCGGACAAGAGCTAAATTACTCCTCTGATATTGATCTCATTTTTGCATATCCGCGCAGTACAAAAACCCAAGGTGGCCGCAGAAGCCTTGAGGCTCAAGTATTTTATACCAAAGTTGCACAAAAGCTCATTGCATCACTTAACCAAGCCACCAGTGACGGGCAGGTCTTTAGGGTTGATATGCGCCTACGCCCGTTTGGCGAAAGTGGCCCTTTGGTTATGAGCTTTAATGCCATTGAAGATTATTACCAAGAACAAGGTCGCGACTGGGAACGCTACGCGATGTTAAAAGGGCGCTTAATTGGCACGCCTAATAAATATTGGGATGAATTTATTAAGCTTTTAAAGCCGTTTGTTTATCGCCGGTATATTGATTTTTCGGTGATTGAATCTTTGCGTAAAATGAAGTTAATGATTGCACAGGAGGTTCGCCGTAAACGCTTAACTAATAATATAAAATTAGGCGCTGGTGGTATTCGTGAAGTTGAATTTATAGTGCAAGCCCTACAAATGGTACGAGGTGGGCGAGAGGCTAATTTACAAACTCAATCATTACTTAAAGCATTAAATGAGCTGGCACTTAACCAAGTTATAGATGAGCAAGAAGCAAGCGAGCTTAAACGCAATTACCTTTATTTGCGAAAAGTTGAACAGTACTTACAAATATTTGACGATCAGCAAACGCAAACACTCCCCGATGATGAATTGAACCAGCAGCGCTTAAATTTATTATTAGAACAAGCTGATTTCTCCGCCACTTTAATCACTATTGAAAAGGTAATGAAGCAAGTTAACGGTGAGTTTGCACTCGTTATTGGTGAAGAAACCGCGCCACTAGATACCTGTGAAGGTGCATTTATTAGTGCTTGGGATCATGGTGATGTGAGCTTTCTAAAAGAGGCTAGAGATGAATGGCAAACACCCCTTAACGATTTTAAATTAAGGCTGTCTAAGGTCAACATAGGTAACCGAGGGCGTGAAACCCTTGATAAATTAATGCCTGTTTTATTGAGCCAGTTAAATGACTTTAATGCCAGCGCAGCTGCTTTTACAATGGTTTGCCAAATTTTTAATAAGATAATTTCACGTACTGCTTATTTAGAATTGCTGTACGAAAACCAAGGTGCATTAAAGCAACTTGTTTTACTGTGTTGTCATAGCAAATGGATAGGCGAGCATATTTCTCGCTACCCTATATTGCTGGATGAGCTAATAGACCCGGCTGTTCTTTATAAACCAACACCATTAACGGCTTATAAAGATGAAATAAGACAGTATTTTTTACGAATAGAGCATGACGATTTAGAACTGCAAATGGAGTCGCTTAGGCAATTTAAGCAAACGCATCAACTAAGAATTGCTGCTGCCGATGCAACCGGTGTTCTTGATGTAATGAAAGTAAGCGATCACTTAACGGTCTTGGCTGAGGCTGTTGTGGATCAAGCTGTTAATATTGCATGGCATAACACCATTAAGCGCTTTGGCATGCCTCCTGGCACTGATGATGAAAATAAAGGCTTTGCTGTTATTGCATATGGTAAAACAGGCGGCTTAGAAGTAGGGTACGACTCAGATTTAGATTTGGTGTTTGTACATAATCATGATGGCTCAAGTCAAACCAATGGTGAAAAACCGATAGATTCTCGCCAGTTTTATTTAAAGCTCGCTCAGCGCTTAATGCATTTATTTAATACTCGTACTGCTTCAGGCATTTTGTATGAGCTCGATACACGGCTTCGCCCTGAAGGTGCATCGGGTTTACTGGCTATTAATCTAGAGAGCTTTAATCACTACCAGCAAACTCAAGCATGGACGTGGGAGCATCAAGCACTTGTTCGGGCTCGTCTGATTTTAGGTCAAGATGATCTGATAGAGCGTTTTTCACAAATTCGTAAAAATATACTCTGCCAACATCGCGACGATGCCGTATTAAAAGCAGATGTGATAAAAATGCGCGAAAAAATGCGCGATCATTTAGCGAAGGGAAATATTGAGCAATTTGATTTAAAACAAGATGTTGGTGGTATGGCTGATATTGAGTTTATAACGCAGTACTTAGTGCTTAAACACGCTAATGAGTTTGAACAGCTTACCGTTTATTCAGATAACGTAAGAATACTAACGGATGCAGCAAAGATAGGCTGTATTACTGAGGAGCAAAAACAGCAGTTGATTAAAGCGTATATTGATTATCGTTCACGCTACCATGTGCTTAGTTTAGAGCAACAGGGCCGGTTGATACCGCGTTTAGGGCTAGAAAATAACATTAACAATGTTAAATCTATTTGGAAAAGTATATTTTTACCAAAGTAGTTCGCAAATTTATTTTTGTATTATTTATTAGATAACGCTGTTGTATCAATTTTTATAACTTTATAAAAGTAACTTGTTTTTGAAGTTATAATATCAATTCGCAGTAATATTTAATTAATTTGAAGGATTAAACTTGATGCTTACTATGTTAAAAATTTCTGATATGCGACAGCATGGATGCAAAGTAATGCAGGGACAGTTAGTGATTACAACTAAATAAATAAATTTTTGCCTTGTCATAGACAAGGCTTTCTTACCTCAAAATAGCGCACTTAATTAAGCGAATGAGTATAAGGTCATACTCTATGTTTAAACAGGTCGATCTCCTATCTAAATTGTTAATCTAATGCAATTAGAACGTACGAACTCAGAGGGTAATTCAGTGATTATAGCAGCACGTTGTTTGTAACAAAAAAAGGTGTAAACTTCATTTACGAAATCATTATTTATAGAGCGACTAACCTTATACAAAGTAGTTATGAAGTCTCCATCCATTCTGAAATGATCTTTAACAACGTAGTCTTTATCTAAATACCAATAAAGTATAATGTCCTCTTTTTTTGCATAGTCAGTTAAAACTTCTTTAAGAGTAAAGCCTCTTTCAAAACGTCTTGCCTTTGTTTCTCCAACCCAGTTAGCTGACATCGGATCTACGGTTCGTCCTCTTGCACTTAAAACGCGATCTAAACTTTGTTCAGGCTTACTCAAATCAAGTACATACTTATCATGCTCTTTGTCTTCATTTATTTTACTACGAATAGATTTATAGAATCTAGATAATCCGTTTGCAGCAGCGTTTGAAGAGTCTTTAAAGTTAACTACAGAGTCACTATTTAAAATGAAGTAAAGAGCGCAAGTGATTAAAGCAACACCTATTACTATATGTTTAATCCAAGATAACATAATCGTTGTTCTTCTTATTTTGTTATTTATTACGCTATATATACCATTACTTTTTATAAAAAGAAGGGGTATTTTTATCAGGTCGAGTTTTAAAGCGACGGTGCAGCCACATGTATTGCTCTGGAGCTGCATTTATACATAGCTCTACGCGTTGATTAACACGTGTTACATCAGCCTTGTCATCACCACTTGGGAAGTTTTCAAGCTCAGGTACTACCTCTAAATGGTACTTACCATTTTCGTCACGGCGCGAGATTAAACTCATAGTTTCGCAGTTTTTACTGCCAGCAAACATAAGAGTACCTGTTGTTGTTGCAGTGTCAGGTACTGCGTAAAATGGGACAAATTCACAGCGGTTACGGCCGTAATCTTGATCGGGTAAGTAATAACATACCTTTTTATTTTTTAATGCTTTTAGTAAACCTTTTACATCTTTTCGACCGATTAAATATTCGTTAGAGCGAAGGCGCCCATTAGTCGTAAAGTATTCCATTAGTGGGTTGTTATGAGGGCGATAAAAGCCAATACCCTGACACTCTAAGCCCATAATACGGCTAGCCATTTCAAGATGCAGAATATGAGGGACAAGCAATAAAACACCTTTACCAGACGCTTGTACGCGTTCAAAGTGCTCAAGCCCTTTAAAAGACCCTAATGCTTTTTGTGCTCGCCACTGTGGCCACCACCAGGCCATGCCAGTCTCAACCATTGCAATACCGGTGTTTTCCATATTTTTGAGCACAAGGTCTTTTTGATCTGCTTCGCTCATATCAGGAAAACACAGCTTAATATTTACTTCTGCAATATGGCGACGGCGCTTCATAAATTTATGAACTAAGCGACCAAGCTGTTTACCCATTGCCAATTGTAGTTTTTGCGGTAACCAAGAAATTAAATATAAAAATAGAACGCCAATCCACGTTAACCAGTATCGAGGGCCCAAAAAAGATGCTTTAAAAGGAGATGAGGTGACCACAAAAATATCTCTGAGAATAAAAACGATAGTTTAACGCTAAGCGCTGTAAAATACAAAAAGCCAGCATTTAGCTGGCTTCCAATGTTTTTAACTACATGAATTATGCGATTTAAGCGGCTTTTAAACCTTGGTTTATAGCAACTAGATCTGCACTTGTTAATGTACCAGCAGCTTGTTTTAGGCGAAGGGTAGATAACACATAACGGTAACGTACATCAGCAAGGTTACGCTTTGCATCGTATAAATTTTGCGTACTTACTAGTACGTCAACAATGGTACGAGTACCTACTTCAAAACCAGCTTCAGTTGCTTTAAGCGCACTTTGAGCTGAAACAACAGCTTGCTCTAGCGCTTTGTAAGTAGCAATGTCTGAAACAACTTGGTTATAAGATGTAATCACTGTGCGAGTTACTGCACGATAATTTGTTTCATAATCTTGGCTCGCACCTACGTAAAATGCACGGGCCTGATTTGTTGCAGCAACTGTAGCACCACCTGAATATAAAGGTACGCTAAAGTTAAGCCCTACAGAGCTTGAGTCTGAACGTGGCTGATCATCAAAGTTAGCGCCATTTATTTGATTGTCTGTAAGAGAATCGCCGTAACTAGCACTTAGGGTTAGTTTTGGGTAATGACCCGCTTTTGCTAATTCAATTTGATCTTTTGCAATATCAACCGTTACTTTAGACACTTGCAGGTTTATATTTTTATCTTCAGCTATTTTAACAAAGTCGCTTGAGCGCTTAGTTGGTTTAGTTGTTGAGAAAGTATCTGTATTTAAAAAATCTAATTTTTCGTGGTATTTACCTGTAATCTCACGAAGTTGCTCGCGTGCTGTTTCTACAGCATTACCTGCAATAATTTCTTGAGCTACTGAGTTGTCAAACTGAGCTTGCGCTTCATGTACGTCTGTAATAGCTGTTAGGCCAACTGCATAACGTTGTTTTGTTTGCTCAAGTTGGCGTTCAATTGCACGTTTTTCAGCTTCAACAAATTCAAGGTTATCGCTTGCACTTAATACGTTAAAATAACCCTCAGCAACGCGTACAATTAAGTTTTGTTTAGCTGCATCGTATAGGCCGCTTGCTTGAAGCGCTTGCTTGTCGGCAATATCTAACGTATTCCAGGCACCTAAATCAAATAATGTTTGGCTTAAGCTTACACCGCGAGAGAATTGGTCTGTATCACTTTCAACTTTTACTTGGTTAGATAAGTCGCCAACGCTTTGGTACGACGTTGCATCGCTTTTTGTATAACCCATAGTTAAACCAATTTGAGGTAATAGTGCACTCATCGCCAAATCGCTTTGGTAAGACTGCGCATCGGCTTGGGCTTTTGCTTTTAAAACAGTAGGATCGTTAGCTGTCGCTATTTCAAAAACTTGTAGTAAATCTTCAGCTTTCACTGCTGTTGCACCTAGTGCGCATGATAAACTAACTAGCGCCGCAAGAATGTTCTTTTTCATGTGGGGTTCGGTCCTTAGACAATTTTTGTACTAAAAGCATGTTAACCTGTTTTACTCCATAACAAAAAAAATAATTAGTAAAACAGTATGTTCAAGTGTAACAGAATATATTAACGCATTTTAAAGCTTTAGATAAGTAGGAGGTAGGTACGTGGTTGATAAAAAACTCGTTCAATTTACACATAAAGATGTAAATTTAAAGCCAATAAAAAATCTTTATAAAGGTTTTTTTCAGGTTGATTTGTACCAGTTTGAACATGCTCTTTTTGCGGGTGGAAAATCTAAAGTAATTAGCCGAGAAATATTAGAACGTGGCGATGCAATTGCAGTACTCCCTTATGACCCAATTTCAGATACTGTTCTTTTAATTGAGCAAATACGTATTGGCGCTATTAAAAGCAAGCATTCGCCTTGGCTACTAGAGTGCATAGCTGGAATGACAGACGGCAGCACTGATTACGAATCAGTTGTAAAAAAAGAAGCGTATGAAGAAGCTGGGCTTGAATTAACTGAACTTGAATTTATGCTTTCATACCTATCAAGCCCTGGTGGTACAACTGAGCGCTTACATTTATATTTAGCGCGTACTGACTTAAGCCAAGTGAAATCAGGTGTATATGGTCTTGAAACTGAAGGCGAGGATATAAAAACCCATATTTTATCGGTTGATGATGCGCTAATGCGCCTCAATAACGGTGAAATGGATAATGCGGCAACGGTTATTTGTATGCAGTGGCTTGCGCTAAATCGCGAAAAAATGGCAAGTAAATGGACATAAACTCTTACTAATATTATGGTGGTACTTTGACAGCACAATTAGCAACAAAGCGATATATTCAGAGCCTCCCAAAGTATTTAACACTTTGTGAGCATAACTATGTGCGACTATTAAAGTTGTTACCGAGCGAGCGTAATATAGGAAGCATTCGTGAAGTTAAACTTGGCAACAGTGAGTTTGCTACAAAAATTGATGGCAGCGCAAAATACACCATGGATATTTCAATTAAGCAGCTAACAGGAATGGTTAAAGGGATTACGCCGCTGTATTTAACGGTGCGTTTGTATCACGATGCCAAAGTGGCTGAAATTGTTCATCACGATTATCATCAACGCATAAAACCATCTTATGGATACCCTAACCCTAAAATGCATCAAAAAGATGAAAAGTATCAACTGAATGCTTTTTTATACGACTGGTTAGTGGCCTGTGTAGAGCACGGACAAGCGACGTTAAATTGGGATGTAAATAATGGCTTGGTTTGATGATACATATACATTTGATAAATCATCTTTGTGCATTGCTCATATTACCGACAGCCATTTATTCGCAGACAAAAGCGGTGAGTACTTTAATGTAAATACCGCAGATCATTTTGAACAAGCCTTGGCACACATAGCTAAGCAATCAATAGACTGCATTATTTTTGGTGGCGACTTAACACAAGACCATAGTTTCGAATCGTATTTATTATTTAGTGAACTTATAAATGCCAGTGACATTACTAGTCCTGTATTTTGGGTGCCAGGTAATCATGATGAACTAGCAATGCTTAATCGCATAAGTGGTGGGCAAATAAATTCGGCTAAACATATTATTGCTAATGGGATTGAGCTACTTCTTATTAATTCTAAAGGGCCCACGCCCGCAGGATGGGTTACTGGCACGCATTTAGATGAAGTAACGGACGCTTTAGTCAACTCGAATAATAGTAAAGTTATATTTTGTCATCATAATCCGCTGCCAATAAACGGCTACCTTGATAAACACTTATTAGAAAATGGCCCACAGCTTTTAAATATTTTAGTTAATAGTAATAATGTATCTGCGCTTTTTCATGGGCATGTGCACAATGATTACGAACAAAGTTTTAGAGGCTTGCCCATATATGCAAGTCCTGCCAGCTCAATACAATTTGTAAAGCACACTTCACAGTGGGAGCAAAAAAATGCGGGACCAGCTTACAGAATGCTAAATATAAAGAGTAAAAAAGATAAAGTAGAAGTAAAAACGGAAGTAGTATGGCTAAACGCGTAATTTATATTCATGGCTTTAATAGTTCACAAAAATCATATAAAGCTGTGCGCTTTGGTGAGCTTATGGCAAACTATGACGTTGATTATTGTGTACCGAACTTAAACCACGAGCCCCTACAAGCTATAATTGAGCTTGAACAATTACTAACGCCAAATACCGTTTTATTAGGTAGCTCGTTAGGTGGTTTTTTTGCCACGTATTTATCGCAGCGTTATCAAATTCCTGCAGTGGTTATTAATCCCGCGGTCGCACCCTATAATTTATTACAGTCGTTACTTGGACCTAATTATAATCCGTATCAAGATTATCATTACGATTTAAATAACAGTCATATTGAGGCACTTAAATTACTCGCTGTAGATAAATTAGCATACCCTGAGTTACTGTACTTATTACAGCAAACAGGCGATGAAGTGTTGAACTTTCAACACGCAGTAAAATATTATTCGCAATGCAAGCAATTGATAGAATTTGGTGGCGATCATAGCTACGTTGAATTTGAACGCACCTTTGCAAGTATTGTAGATTTTCTTAAAATCACGTAAAACTAGTTAGCCTGAACTGAGGTTAGTTACTATATTAACGCTTTAGCGCATATAACAATAAAACTAGTAAAACGTATTAGAGCCTTAGCGGATATAAAGACAAAAACTATGAGTGATCAAAATTATAACGCCGAAGCCATTGAAGTACTTAATGGATTAGATCCGGTAAAACGACGCCCAGGGATGTACACAGATACAACACGTCCCAATCATTTAGGCCAAGAGGTTATCGATAACAGTGTCGATGAAGCTATGGCTGGTCATGCTACTCGTATCGACGTAATACTCCACGAAGACAATTCGCTTGAAGTAAGTGATGACGGGCGTGGTATGCCTATTGATATTCACCCAGAAGAAGGTATCCCTGGGGTTGAATTGATCTTCACCAAATTACACGCCGGTGGTAAGTTTTCTAATAAAAACTATCAATTTTCGGGTGGTTTGCACGGTGTAGGTATTTCGGTAGTAAATGCGTTATCTACGCGTGTAGAAGTAACAGTAAGACGCGATGCTCAGCAATTTAGAATGGCATTTGAAAGCGGCGATAAAGTAGAAGACTTAAACGTAATTGGTACAGTTGGTAAGCGTAACACCGGTACTACGGTTCGTTTTTGGGCTGATGTTAGCTACTTTGATTCACCAAACTACTCAATTACCAAGCTTAATCATTTATTAAAAGCCAAAGCAGTTTTGTGCCCAGGGCTACGTATTAAGTTTGTTAATAAGCAAACAAAAGAAACCCAAGAATGGTTTTACGAAACAGGCTTGAAAGATTATTTAGTTGAAGCAATTAAAGGTTTTGAAACATTACCGCAAGACCCATTTGTTGGCGAATTTAAAAGCTCAATTGAAGGCGCTGACTGGGCTGTTGTATGGCTACCAGAAGGTGGTGAATCAATAGCTGAAAGCTACGTAAACCTTATACCTACCGCGCAAGGTGGTACGCATGTAAATGGTTTACGCCAAGGCTTGCTTGAAGCAATGCGTGAATTTTGTGAGTTTAGAAACTTACTCCCTCGTGGTGTGAAATTAACTCCTGATGATATTTGGGATCGTTGTAGTTACGTGTTGTCGGTAAAAATGCAAGACCCTCAATTTGCCGGTCAAACAAAAGAAAAACTATCATCACGCTCGTGTTCTGCGTTTGTATCGGGGGTTGTAAAAGACTCGTTTAGTTTATGGTTGAATGAACATACAGATACCGCTGAGTTATTAGCTGAGTTATGTATTTCAAATGCACAAACTCGCTTGCGTGCAGCTAAAAAAGTAGTGCGTAAACGTGTTACTGCAGGTCCTGCCTTACCGGGTAAACTAACAGATTGTAGCGCTGCTGATAACGACCGTACCGAATTATTTTTAGTGGAAGGTGATTCTGCTGGTGGCTCTGCTAAACAAGCAAGAGACCGTGAGTTTCAGGCTATCATGCCGCTACGTGGTAAAATTTTGAATACCTGGGAAGTTGAGTCAGGTCAAATACTAGCATCACAAGAAGTACACGATATTTCAGTGGCACTGGGTATTGATCCAGAATCAACCGATATGTCGGCATTACGCTACAATAAAATTTGTATATTGGCCGATGCTGACTCGGATGGACTACACATCGCGACGTTATTATGTGCACTGTTTGTTCGCCATTTCCCAGAGTTAGTAAAAACAGGGCATGTGTATGTAGCAATGCCGCCATTATTTAGAATCGATATTGGTAAAGAAGTTTATTACGCACTTGATGAGCAAGAAAAAACCGCTATTTTGGCGCGCATAGAAGCCGAGAAAAAACGCGGAAAAGTAAACGTCCAACGATTCAAAGGTCTGGGTGAAATGAACCCGTTACAACTGCGTGAAACCACGATGGATCCAAATACACGACGTTTAGTGCAGCTTACGCTTGATGAAGAAGTAGAAACCATGGAAATGATGGATATGCTGCTTGCTAAGAAACGATCGCCTGATCGTCGTCAATGGTTAGAAGATCATGGTAACAAGGCACTCGTTTAATTACCTGTGCTTAACACTAGGAGAGGCGAATGAAAAAACTACTAGGAAGTTTGCTGTTACTTGGGCTGACTACCGCTCCTGTAATGGCGAAAAATATACTCGATAAGCTCACAGTCGCGCCGGGATTTGAAATAAGCTTATTTGCAAATGATGTAGAAAATGCACGTCAAATAGCCGTTTCAAAAAAAGGTATTGTGTATGTTGGCTCTCGTAAAGCGGGCAACGTATATGCGCTTATTGATCATAATAGCGATGGCGTAGCAGATAAAAAAATTGTTGTGGCTAAAGGCCTAAACATGCCCTCTGGCATAGCAATTAAAGATGGCGATTTATACGTAGGCGAAGTACATCGTATTATTCGCTTTAAAAATATTGATACCCAATTAAAAGATCCAAAATTTGATGTGGTTTATGACGCATTACCGAGCGAGCGTCATCATGGTTGGAAATTTTTACGTTTTGCACCAACGGGCGAGCTAATCATTCCGGTGGGTGTACCGTGTAATATTTGTGCTGAGGATGAACGTTTTGGTCGTATTTTTGCGCTTAATGTAGAAACAAAACAAATAAAAACAATAGCCAAGGGCGTTAGAAACACCGTCGGTTTTGATTTTCATCCAGCTACTCAAGCTTTATGGTTTAGTGATAACGGTCGCGACATGATGGGCGATGATATTCCGCCTGATGAGTTAAACCGTGCAACGCAAGAAGGTGAGCATTTTGGTTTTCCGTATGTTCATGCCGGTGCAATTATTGACCCTGAGTTTGGGGAAGGTAAAAATATTGCCGATTACACGTCGCCAGCTCTTGCACTTCCAGCGCATGTAGCGCCACTGGGCATTCATTTTTATAACGGTAAGCAATTTCCAGCAAGCTATAAGCAACAATTATTTGTTGCTGAACATGGCTCATGGAACCGTTCTAAAAAGTCAGGTTATAAAGTAGGGCTAGCAACAATTGAAGTAGGTCGCGTAACTAAATATACGCCATTTATTACTGGCTTTATGAAAGACGAAACAACATTTGGACGCCCTGTTGCATTTGCAGAATTAGGTGACGGCAGTCTGTTAGTAAGCGATGATTACGCTAATGTAATCTACCGTGTAAGCTATAAGAAAAACTAGGTAAGCTTTAATGAGTGATACAGATACCTTGCTAATGCAAGGAATTGAGCAACAAACAATGGGGCGTTTTACCGAAGACGCCTATTTAAATTATTCCATGTACGTGATCATGGACCGCGCCTTACCGCATGTAGGTGATGGTTTAAAACCAGTACAGCGTCGTATTATTTATGCGATGAGCGAACTAGGTTTGTCGGCTAACGCTAAGTACAAAAAATCCGCCCGTACAGTGGGTGACGTACTTGGTAAGTACCATCCACACGGCGACAGTGCATGTTACGAAGCGATGGTATTAATGGCGCAGCCGTTTTCTTATCGCTACCCTTTGGTAGATGGACAAGGAAACTGGGGTGCGGCAGATGACCCTAAATCGTTTGCAGCAATGCGTTATACCGAAGCGCGTTTATCTAAGTTTTCAGAAGTACTATTAAAAGAGCTTGGCCAAGGCACCGTTGATTGGACACCAAACTTTGATGGCACAATGGATGAACCTGTAGTATTGCCTTCTCGTTTACCGCATATTTTACTAAACGGTATAACGGGTATTGCTGTAGGTATGGCAACCGATATTCCGCCACATAACGTACGTGAAGTGGCTAGTGCATGTTGTTTATTACTTGATAAACCAAAAACAGAGCTTGAAGAATTACTTGAGCTTGTACATGCACCAGATTACCCAACAGATGCTGAAATAATTACCCCAAAAGCCGATATTCACAAAATATATAAAACCGGTCGAGGGTCTATCAAAATGCGTGCGGTTTATACCGAAGAGCATGGTGATATTGTTATTACAGCGCTGCCGCATCAATGTTCTGGTGGTAAAGTACTTGAGCAAATTGCAGCGCAAATGAACGCTAAAAAATTACCAATGATTGCCGATTTACGTGACGAGTCAGATCACGAAAATCCAACACGCATTGTAATTATTCCGCGCTCAAACCGCATTAAAGCTGAGCCATTAATGGCGCACTTATTTGCAACCACCGATCTTGAAAAAAATTACCGAGTAAACTTAAACATGCTAGGCCTCGATGGCCGCCCGCAAGTTAAAGATTTACGCTGTATTTTAAGTGAGTGGCTAATATTTAGACGCGAAACAGTGCGTCGTCGTTTGCAGTATCGTTTAGATAAAGTATTAGCACGTCTACATATTTTAGAGGGTTTGTTAGCCGCCTTTTTAAATATTGATGAAGTGATTGAAGTCATTCGCAGCGAAGATAAACCAAAGCCTGTATTAATGGAGCGCTTTGATTTAACGGATACGCAAGCAGAAGCTATTTTAGAATTAAAACTTCGTCATTTAGCCAAACTTGAAGAGTTTAAAATTCGTGGTGAGCAAGACGAACTGGCCAAAGAGCGTGATAAATTAGCGCAAATATTAGGCTCAGAACGTCGTATGTCGACACTGCTTAAAAAAGAAATTCAAGAAGCCGCTGAAATGTATGGTGACGATCGTCGCTCGCCAGTGATTGAGCGCTCAGAAGCAAAAGCGCTTAACGAAAAAGATTTAATTCCATCAGAGTCGGTTACTGTTGTGCTGTCAGATAAAGGTTGGGCACGTGTTGGTAAAGGCCACGACTTAGATGTACAAGGCTTAAATTATCGCTCGGGTGACGGCTTTAGAGCCTCGGCTCGTGGTAAGAGTAATCAACCGGCTGTATTTTTAGATTCAGCAGGGCGGGCGTTTGCAACCGATGCGCACAGCCTACCTTCTGCGCGTAGCCAAGGCGAACCAATGACAGGTCGCTTTAACTTAACACCAGGCGCTAATTTTGAGCACGTGGTAATGAGTGAAGACGAGCAAGTATTGCTTATGGCATCGGACGCAGGTTACGGCTTTATTACTGACTTTAAAGATTTAGTTAGTAAAAATAAAAATGGTAAAGCGCTGGTAAGCGTCCCTAAAGGTGGAGTATTACTTTCTCCTATTAGAGTGAACAATGTTGCTAGCGATTACTGCATGGCTATTTCTAACGAAGGTCGAATGCTTTTATTCCCGCTGCGAGACTTACCAAAATTAGGTAAGGGTAAAGGTAATAAAATCATTTCTATACCAGGGGCTAAAGTACAAGCTCGCGAAGAGTTTGTAAAAGTGCTTGCTGTTGTGCCACTAGGAAGCAGTGTTACGCTTCACGCTGGTAAGCGTAAACTAACGCTTAAACCAAGCGACTTAGAGCATTATCATGGTGAGCGAGGGCGTAGGGGTAATAAACTACCGCGAGGCCTGCAACGTGTTGACGAAGCTGTTGTAGAACTAACCCCTCAAGATGATGAACCGATTGAAGTCATTAGCGAAGAATAAGCATTAGTTACCGCGCTTATAAATAAAAACGGTCTGCATTTGCAGGCCGTTTTTGTTTTAAAATAAAGAGCTTAAATATTTCAGCGTACACTTGTGCGCTATAGACTCGTTTGTGTCACAAAATAACGCTATAATAATCATAATTGATTTTTGGAGAAACCCATTTGCTAGCTGTTATACGCGTTTTTATTATGCTGCTGTTTATATTATTCAGTTGTTTTTTTGGTTTATTATTGTCGATAGTAAGACCATTTCATCCTAATAATGTACATATTATATCGGGTTGGTTTGGCTCAATGGCTAAAATGGTTGGCGTTAAGCTAGCTCTAACACGTCATAAAGATGCCGTTGATCCAGGTCCTGCAGTTTATGTTGCTAATCATCAAAATAGCTACGACTTATTTACAGTGCCAGCAATGGTGCCAAAAAACTGCGTAAGTTTGGGTAAAAAGAGCTTAAAGTGGATCCCATTTTTCGGTCAGCTTTATTGGTTGTCGGGTAATATATTAATAGACAGATCGAATCGCTCTAAAGCGGCAGGAACTATCTCAAAAGCAGCCGAAAAAATTAAAAATAATGGCTTATCTGTATGGATGTTTCCAGAAGGCACACGAAGCTATGGAAGAGGGTTGCTACCATTTAAAACAGGTGCATTTCACACCGCAATGAGCGCAGATGTACCCATAATTCCGGTATGTATGAATACAACACATAAAACCATTAAGCTAAATCGTTGGGATAATGGTACAATTCACATCGAAATGTTAGCGCCTATACCGCTTGATAAAGAAATTAGCGCGCGTGAGCATGCTAAAAGCGTGCATAGCATTATGGCTGCTAAAATAACTGAATTAGATGCTCAAGTGAGAGAAAAATAATGGAAAACTGGCGTGAAATAAGTGAAGACATCGTAAGTTCACTACTTGAAGATGGGTCAGACCCTGAAATACTTTATGAAGTAGAGCACCACTTTGTGTGTGAAGACTTTCCTAAGTTAGAGCAAGCTGCACTTGCTGCTTTTAAATTGGGTTACGATGTTGAAGAACCAGCAGAGCTTGAGCTTGAAGACGGTAACAAAATTTGGAGCTTTGACATTGTAGTTGAAGCTGAGCTAGACGTAGACGTTATTATGGAAGACGTTGATAAGCTAGCACAACTAGCTGTTGAGTGCGAAGTTGAGTACGACGGTTGGGGTACTTACTTTCAAGAGTAACGTAACTAACGAGTGTTTAGATTAACTAATTTAAAAGCGAGTGTTGTAAAAACACTCGCTTTTTTGTGCCTATAATTAGGTCATGTTTGTTTTTCGAGGTTAAATAAATATGCTGCTGAAAATTCAACCATCAAAGATCAACACGCCCTAGCTAGAGAGTAATAAGCCTAAATGTTTTAGTGTTTTAATATGCTAGTAAATCTTCTAATTAAATCTCCAAATTAAAGCTCCGGTTAATTATTTATTCGTACTAAATCTATTTTCAAACTAAGCTATATTAACGCTTTATTGGTATGACCAGTTTTACTCAGTTACAATTTTATTAAAAATAATTTTAGTTTATTCATAATGCATTAAGCTGTTCATGGAAAGCTGGTAATAGAGGTTTTTGTTTGAAGTACTACTATTTTATGAAATTTACCAATAATTGCATTCTATAATTTTAAATGATTGGATTTTTAGTTTGTTGTTTTTTAAGCGTTTAAGTTTGTTTGTATTGTGTTTTTTAGAATGTTTTGCTGCTCATACGGTAACAATTAACTTGTTGACATATTGGCAACAAAAAATATAGCCTTGCTTTACCAGTTTGGTAAATGTTTTGGTAATACCAACTTGAATTGCTTAATTTATTTTTGCTATTACCAATTTTTTGAATCGAAAGTCTGTTTATACAATGCGTTTAAGTTTGGTATTTACTACCAAGTTAAGTTGTTAGGTTATTTATATACAGATTTAAAGGAATAAAAATAATGGTTAAATACAAAAAGTTACTTATTTGCTCTGCAATTGCTGCGAGCACTTCTTTTGCGCATGCTGCCACGATTGATAACTCGGGTTTTGAAGATGGTTGGAGCGATTGGAATGAAACAGAGCCAGCAGCGCTATCTTCAGATGCATACAAAGGCTCAAAGTCACTGAAAATACAAGGTAGCCCAGGGCGTGTTTACCAGAATGTAGATGTAGATCGCAATACTCAGTACACGTTAAGTGCGTACGTACTTGGCAAGGGACAAATCGGCATTAACGATCTTAATGGTTTGTTTAAAAGTGAGAAATTTAACGTTTCTTCGTGGACAAAAGTATCTAAAACTTTCACCACAGCAAATACAGGTTCGCTACAAGTATTTGCTAAGCATGATAAGAGCTCAAGCGATGTTCGTTTTGATGACTTTTCGTTAACTAAGGGTAGTTCTTCTGGCGGCGGAGACACAGGTGGTGGTGATACTGGCGGTGGCGACACTGGTGGTGGCTCAGGTATAGCAAGCAACATCACCAACGGTAGTATTTTTGACCTTGAAGGTAACGATCCTCATCCATTAGTAAATAGCGACACTTTAGAGTTTGTTCCTCTAGAAGCGCGTCATATCACTCCAAATGGGAATGGCTGGCGTCATGAATATAAAGTAAAAGAAAGTGCACGTGTTGCGATGACCGAAACCTATGAGGTTTTTGAGGCAACTGTAAAAGTTGAAATGTCAGATGGTGGTAAAACGATTATTTCTCAGCACCACGCTAGCGATACGGGTACGATTTCAAAAGTATATGTTTCAGATACTGATGAATCAGGTTTTGATGATAGCGTAGCAGGTAACGGGGTTTTTGACGTTTATGTTCGCCTGCGTAACACCAGTGGTAAAGAAGAAAAACATGCACTAGGTACTATCAGAAGTGGTGGTTCATTCAATCTAAAAGTAGTTAATAATTACGGTGATGTAGATGTGACTGCATTAGGTACTACCTTTGGTATTCCGGTAGAAGATGATTCAGAATCTTACTTTAAGTTTGGTAATTATTTACAATCACAAGACCCATATACACTAGATGAGTGTGGCGAGTCAGGAAACTCAGATTCATTTAAAGAGTGCTTTAAAGATTTAGGAATTACAAAAGCTAAAGTAACAATGACTGACGTTAGTTATACGCGTAAAACTAACTAATTATTTAGTTATTCAGTAGTTTAGAAGGCCACTCAGTTTAAAGCTGAGTGGCTTTTTTAATGCTTTTTTAATGTATAAACTTAATCTATAACCATTTTTTATTTTTAAAATACACACCAATACCGCCAGTAAGTACAATCAAAAATATAACAAACGCACTAAATGCATAGGGGCTCTCGGTACCCGGAATACCTCCTACGTTTACGCCTAACAGGCCGGTTAAAAAGCCTAAAGGTAAAAATAATGCAGCCACAACCGACATTACATACATACGCTGATTTAATTGCTCAGACACTTGGTTAGTGATTGTTTGTTGAATGATTTGCGCACGTTCAATAGAGCTATCAAGCTCCTCTAAATAACGAATAAGTAAGTTAGTTGTTTCGTTTAATTTTGCTTTATCGTCATCTAACAGCCACGGGTAGTGATTATTTATCATTGAGCTAAGGGCTTCTTTTTGCGGTTTTAAATAACGCTTTAAGGCAATTGTTTGACGGCGCAACTGTGATAAACCTTGGTTATCAAACTTTTTACTTGGTTCATCTATTTCTTCTTCAAACTCATCGAGTGTTTCATCTAGTGAGTCAATAACGCTTTGCATGCGAGAAGTTAGTTTTTGTGTAATAGAGCATACTAGCTCAGAAATATTGCATGGGCCTTTATTTTCATTTAAACAGGTGAGCGTATCCTGCACCGATAATAAACGACGCTTGCGGGTAGTAATAAGAATGTCTTCGCTAATAAATAAACGAATTGAAACCATGTCTTCAGGGCTTTGTGCTGGATTTAAATTTACACCACGTAAAAATAACATATGTCCGTTAGTCGTTGATGTAATACGCGGGCGTGTTTCATCAGCAATTAAGGACTCTAATTCGTAGTCGTTTAAATGAGGTTGTGCCTTGAGCCACTCAACAGCCTCGCTTTGGCTATAGTCCATGTGCACCCAAAGTTTTCCGTGGCTTGGTTGCCAGCTATTTAGCTCATTAGTGCTTTCAATAGGGCGAGCGCCGCCTTGTCCATCAAGTACAAGTGCATGTAGTAAACCATTAATCATAATTATTTCTCATAATAGTGTATTTTTAATACCGTTAACTATAGTGTATCTACTTAACTATTTTAAACTTACCTTTATTTTTAATAAGTTAAGCTTAAATAGCAAAATATATGCAGAGCCTTTGGGCTGAGTAAAGTGGCATAAAGTACTATTCAGCAAGGCGTGCATTGTGTGACCAGTTGTTTAAAAAGATCAATTTAATTTACTAATCGACTAGATAAATTTATTTCGTTGGTGTTTTTTTACCTGTAGCGTATAAGTCACTTTTTTATTAAGGGCACATTTATGACAGCAAAGATCACAGTTGGTTGGCGTGAGTGGTTAAGTTTACCTGGGCTTGGTATTAACGAGATAAAAGCAAAAATTGATACTGGCGCTCGCACTTCATGTATTCATGCAATTAACATTGAAGAATACGAAGTTGACTCAGAAAAATGGGTTAAATTTACGGCCCAGCCGCTGCAAGATGATGAGCAAACGCAAGTCACTTGCAATGCAAAAGTTAAAAAAATGAAGTACGTAACCAGCTCAAGTGGGCAAAAAGAGTTACGTTACTTTATAGAAACTACATTGCATGCAGGCGAGCATAGCTGGCCTATCGAGCTTACTTTAACAAGCCGTGCAACAATGAAGTTTAGAATGTTATTAGGGCGTACAGCCATGGAAAATCGTATAGTCGTTGACCCGGCTTTATCTCAACTATTAGGTCGTAAGGTTTAACTATGAAAATCGGTATTTTATCTCGCAACAGAAAATTATATTCAACGCGTCGCTTAATTGAGGCGGCAGAGGCACGCGGTCACGAAGTTAAAGTGATTGATGCATTGCGCTGTTATATGAATATCAACTCTGAGCAACCAGAAATTCACTATCGCGGTGAAAACTTAAAAGAATTTGACGCAATCGTCCCGCGTATTGGTGCATCGGTTACATTTTATGGCTGTTCGGTACTTCGTCAGTTTGAAATGATGGGTGTTTACCCTGTAAACGAATCAGTCGCTATTTCTCGTTCGCGCGATAAATTACGCTCACTTCAGTTACTTTCGCGCAAAGGCGTTGGTATGCCAGTAACAGGTTTTGCTAGCAAACCAGATGATGTAAAAGACTTACTAGAAATGGTAGGCGGTGCACCTGTTGTAATTAAATTACTTGAAGGCACACAAGGCATTGGTGTTGTACTTGCTGAAACACGCAAAGCGGCTGAAAGTGTTATTGAAGCATTTATGGGCTTAAAAGCTAATATTATGGTTCAGGAATACATTAAAGAAGCGGGTGGTGCGGATATACGTTGTTTCGTATTAGGCGATAAAGTAATAGCAGCTATGAAGCGCCAAGCACAAGAAGGTGAGTTCCGTTCTAACCTTCACCGTGGCGGTAGTGCTACATTAGTTCGTATTACTCCAGAAGAACGTAAAACGGCAGTAGCGGCGGCTAAATCAATGGGCTTGAACGTAGCGGGAGTTGATTTACTTCGCTCATCTCGTGGACCACTTGTGATGGAAGTAAACTCATCACCAGGTTTAGAGGGCATTGAAATAGCAACAGGTAAAGACATTGCAGGCATGGTGATTGATTTCATCGAAAAAAATGCTTCAAGTAAAGGAACAGCAACACGTGGCAAAGGTTAAAATTAACCGTCCTTTTTCCTTATTAGGAGAGAGTGTAGGCGTAGGCGAGCGTAAAACACTTGCCTTAGAGGCAGCTAAACTTTATACCCATTCACCACTTAATATTCCTATTGAAGTGGTTAACGGTGTAATGGAAGGTCCTGTGCTTATGGTGTGTGCGGCTATTCATGGTGATGAGCTAAATGGCGTAGAAGTTGTGCGTCAGTTAATTGCTAAAATAGACCCAAGCCAACTGCGCGGCACAATAATCGCTGTGCCTATTGTGAATGTGTTTGGCTTTATTCATAAATCGCGTTACTTACCAGACCGACGCGATATGAATCGTAGCTTTCCAGGTTCTGAGCGTGGCTCACTTGCTGGGCGTATGGCTTATATGTTTTTTAATCAAGTGGCAATACATTGTACCCACATTATTGATTTACATACTGGCGCTATTCATCGAACTAACTTACCGCAAATTCGCGCTAACTTAGCTGATGAAGCAACCGCTGAAATGGCTAAAGCATTCGGCACGCCAGCAGTTATAGATGCATCATTGCGTAATGGCTCATTACGAAGTGAAGCTGCAAACCTAGGTATACCGGTTATAACCTATGAAGCTGGTGAAGCACTGCGTTTTGATCCAATCGCCATTGCGGCAGGTGTGCAGGGTGTTGATTATGTTATGCGTCATTTAAAAATGATCCGTGGCAAGCGTCCTAAAAAGTTACCAGATCCTATTATTGCAGGTTCAACTAGTTGGATACGTGCCGAAGTTGATGGCATTGTGCGTGCACAAGTATCACTGGGTGAGCATGTAACTAAAGGGCAAGTACTTGCTTATATTAGTAGCCCACTAGGTGACTCTGAGCTTGAGCTTTTAGCGCCTAAAGGCGGTATTGTTATTGGTCAGCAAACTATGCCATTGGTAAATGAAGGTGATGCGGTATTCCACCTTGCTTACTTTGCAAATGACAATAGTTTAGTAGAGCAGCAACTAGAGAACTTTATTGACGAGATAAACGATTTAGATGACGAGCTTAAAACAGCTGAGCTAAATAACTAATAGTTCACCTTAATTTTGGTTAGTTAAAGCATTAAAAAGCCGCAGAAGTTAATTACTTACTGCGGCTTTTTTGTGACTAGTACTTTTTTAACTATGTTTTTTAGGGCCAATAATACGCTTTATAACGGGAGCTTTTGTTGGCTTTGGTTCTTTATTTAAAACCATGACAGGGCGTGTCACAAATAAATTATTAGGGTAAATTACACGGTGCCCATCAATATGCTCAAGTACTACATTCATTAAGCCCATTTCAACAATGCGCCCTTCAACATGATTTGCACCATCAATAATTCGTACCCAATAGCCAACACGGCAATCGTTTTGAATAAACATTAGTAAAAATGCGGTTAGGTTACTCAGTAATGACCAAGCGGCAAAAAGCGCTACGCCTAACATAGCGAATAAAGAGGAGCCTAAAACCAATAAGCCACGAAGCTCTATACCCCAAAATACTAAAACTAAACACAGCACGACAAAGGCGAGTATAATTTTTAGTAAGAGCTCTGCACGGTATTTTCGGTGTAAATCAACTTTCCCCTTAATTGCTTTTTCGAGTAATTTTTTGGTTATTTTTAATAGCAGAGGGAAAACCAAAATAGCGATTATAGTTACAATTAACTTATATTGTGATGCAAACAATTCTAAAACTTCTATTATTTCCACATTAGGCCCTGAACTTTTATACCAATTTAATTTAATTCAATTGGTATTAGTTTAACGCGTTTGTATTATTTAAAAAGTGTTTTTAACGCTTACTAACCACTGTACTGAGTCTACGTCATCGTAGCTATCAACTGGGGCTGCAATATCAATGTGAATCATGGTTCCTGAGTTTGCACGACTCGGTGCTAAACGAAGACCCACGCCTATATTTTTTAATACATGTGCGTTTTCACCATTATCTTTATCGTTAAACCATGCTCTGCCCACATCTACAAAAGCTGCGCCACCCACTTTAAATAGTTGTAGTAAATCGTACTCCCAGTAATAGCGCTTTTCTAGATTAACTAAAAAGCTGCGGTCGCCATGTTGATAATCCATAGGGTAACCACGCAGGCCTGTTTCGCCGCCTAAAGTAAGCTGTTGATCAGCAGTAAGGTTTTTTGCGTATTGCACCCGGGCTTTAACATACCAAGATTGGTCTTCACTGGTATTTAAATAATATTGTACTTGGCTGGTGGCCATAAAGTTTTCGAGTTTTTTCTGTTCTTTATTCCAATAGCCATCAATATCAGCACTAAAACGCCATAAGGTATTATCGTTAGTAAAGTGGGCTTTTTTAAAGTTAAAAGAATACACCGCGCGGCTGTCGTCATTACTTAATGATTCGTCTGAATAGCCAATTAAGCTTTTAATATTCCAACCTAAGTTTAAATCCTCAGTGCGAGATATACTGTCAAAATTGCGTACTTTTATGTAGTTATCTTCAAACCAATGGCCGCTTATAAAGGGATAACTTAAACTTCTGTCATCGGCAAGTGGTGCAAATGTAGTGTCTATAGCTTCAAAGGTATGCTGCTCGTCGGTATAACCTAAGGTTAAGCGTTGGGTCCAATTATTATTAAGCGCTTTAGAGTGTCCTATAAATGCACGGTTTAAATCAGTAGTTTGATCAAATTCGCTAAACTCTTCGCCGCGTTTATATAGTGACTCTTCGCGCTGCTCAGAATAGCTTAAAATACCGTAACTAAAAGGGGTGTCTATCGCGTAAAATGGATAGGTTAGCTCAAGTAAATGGCGCTTGCCATCGCTGTTATCAGCGTACTCTAAACGGCCGCGGTAGCGAGTAGATAAAATATTAGGATCGTCGTAAACAAATAAATAACCGCTACGATCGCTGTCGGTCGTGCGTGACAACGAAAGGCGCTTCCCCCAACCAAGCAGGTTTGATTCTCTAAAACCTATACTCGATTTATTTTCTCCGCCGCTACGGCTAAAGTTTACTTCAGGTAAAAGTGTCCACAAATCACGGGTAACCACTTCTACATTAACGTCACCGTCGCAGTTTTCGATTGCACTAATTTGTGCATCATATAAGTAGCTTTCTTTACGAAGTAGGCGCTCAGACTCTGCAAGCTTTTTAGCATCGTACTTGTCACCAGGGGAGAATAATAAAAGGTTATTAATGACATCGGGCTCTGTTTGAATATGAGCGCGGTTAGCAAATCGAAATAGTGCGTTGTTCTCCTCTTCAAGCTCAGTATTAAATACATTAAGTTGCTTGAGCTTTATTGAGGCTATTTTAGCGTTACTATTACTGTGCGTGAGGGTTGTTTTGTCTTGAACTTCTCGGCGTAAGTTTTTATTTGTGCTTAAATCTGTCTGTTCTACAAGGCAGTTATCAGTTTTCGTTGAAGATTGTTGTGCGAATGCATTAGGCACATAAAAGCTTAAAACCGTTAAGCTAATACAACATTGTGCTATCCATTTCTTGTTCACCATTAAACCTCTTTACTGCTACGTAGCAAATGACTATCGTAATATCAGCTTACATCATTGTTATTATAATGTAAGTAAAAGGTATGGATTTTGAAACTAATTAATTGTTACTCATATTCACTTATGTTAATAACCAACCTGGTTTAGAACCGCCTGTGGGCGGGATATTAAAAGCTAACTTAAATAAAATGCTAAAGCGGCTAATAAGTGCTCAGCTTCATGGCCTTCGGCATTAATCCAAATACTTTGGCTGTAATGCTCATAGTTTAAATTAAAGGTCTGCTGATTATAGGTAAAGCGAACTTGATGGCGATCGGCGCCTGCAGAATACTCATTGAGTGTTACATCGTCTGAGTGTAAAAAGAGTGTGCTCCACAGTTCAAAGTCTTCATCGTGTGGAGGCTCGACTGGCGTAATTAAAATGTATTTATGGGCGTGGTCATATTCTATTTGGGTCATAACATTCTTAATTTGTAGCTAGGTAATTGCGAATTGCAGTTAAAAACTCGCCGCCGTATTTATTTAACTTAGTAAAACCCACACCCGACACTTTTAAAAATTCGCTGTCGTTTGTTGGCATAAGCTGCGCCATTTCGGCTAGCGTTTTATCATTAAATACCACATAAGGTGGTACATCATCGGCATCAGCAAGTTCTTTACGTAGTGCGCGCAGGCGAGCAAACAGTTTTTTGTCGTAATTAAATTGTGCTAATTTATCTTGATAAACGTGTTTGGCTTGCAGGCGTGGCTCGGCTAATTGCAGTGCGTACTCACCTTTTAAAATTGCACGCGCGGCTTCGGTTAACCTAAGTGACGCACCTTGCGTTATATCTTGGCTAAGTAAGCCTTGATGAATAAGCTGGCGTAAAATACTAAGCCAAAATTCACTGCTTTTATCTTTACCTATGCCGTAAGTGCTTAGCTCATGATGATTGTTATCGCGTATGCGGCTAGTATTTGCACCACGTAGTAATTCAACAATGTACCCAAGACCAAAGCGCTGGTCAGCTCTGTACACACAAGAAAGCGCTTGTTGGGCAACTAATGTACCGTCAAAGCTTTTAGGTGGATTTAGACAAATATCGCAGTTACCACAAGGTTCGCGTTGATATTCACTAAAATAGTTAAGCAATATTTGCCGACGACACGTTTGTGCTTCTGCAAAGCTTGCCATTGCGTTAAAGCGTTGTTCTTCTACACGGCGGCGTTGCTCGTCGTCTATGTCTTCAAAAAAGCGTCTTACACGGCCAATATCAGCTGGGTCAAAATACATTATGGCTTCTGCGGCAAGTCCATCTCGCCCAGCACGCCCTGTTTCTTGATAGTACGACTCTATACTTTTTGGAATATCGTAATGCAGTACAAAACGCACGTTAGGCTTGTTTATACCCATACCAAAAGCAACGGTTGCGACCACTATTTGTATATCGTCACGGGCAAAGCCAGTTTGTACAAATTGTCGTTGCTCGTTACTCATACCTGCATGGTAAGCGGCAGCGTTTAGCCCTGCATCTGCAATTTTTTCAGCAATGTCGTCTACGCGTTTACGGCTGGTGCAATAAATAATACCGCTTTGGCTTTTTTGCTCCTTTAGGTAGCGAAGCAATTGCACCATAGGTTTAAATTTTTCTTCTATAGTGTAGCGAATATTGGGGCGATCAAAGCTGCCAGTATGAATATAAGGCTGTTGTAGTTTTAGTTGCTCAACTATATCAAAACGGGTGGCTTTATCGGCAGTTGCAGTGAGCGCCATCATGGGTACATGTGCAAAACGTTGCTTTAATTCGTTTAAGCGAAAGTAATGAGGCCTAAAATCGTGACCCCAATGCGACACACAATGCGCTTCATCAATGGCAAATAAGCTTACATTTAAATGCGATAAACGCTCTAAAAATTCGCGTTGTAATACTTTTTCAGGTGCCACATATAAAAGCTTAATTTGCCCCTGATGAAGCTGTTGATACACCAATTGCTGCTCTTCTCGCGCTAAGCTGTTATTTACGTAAGCGGCTTTTACCCCAAGTGCTTGAAGTTGACTTACCTGATCTTGCATTAGCGATATGAGCGGAGATATGACAATAGTGACGCCTTCGAGCACTAAAGCGGGTATTTGATAGCAAACCGATTTTCCGCCGCCAGTAGGGAGCAATACAAGCGAGTCTTGGCCGTTAATAGCAGCATCAATAACTGTTTTTTGGCCGTCGCGAAATTCACTGTAGCCAAACACTTGTTTGAGGACAGTTTCGGGTTTACGCACAAGGGTGCTAGAAGGTGGTGTTGATGTATTCATTGGCGGGTATTTTAGTGGTTTTTTAGTGAGATGTCTTTAGCTGAGTTACTTATACCAATCCGCAATACTACTTAATCAATTTGAGGGATCAAATCTGACGCTAGCTGCGTTAAAAATTTCTGATATAGAACAACTAAATAACGAGTTTTTTGCCTTGTTATAGACACTATTTTCTTACCTCCAGATAGATCACTTAATTAAGCTAATTGGTATTAACCTCAACTCTATTGTAAGTAAATTAAACTCTGGTAGTGTTGAAACCGCTTATTAAGATAGATCTGCTTTCTTAAAGTTAGGTTGCTAAGTAAATGATTTAACTAGAGCCTCGTAGTTTTGCTTAAGTTATGCTTTACTCATCGTACCAGTTTAAACATAGAGAATAATAATGAATAAAGAAATGTTAATTGAACAAGTGGGCGCATTATTTGTAAATGGCATGCCGTTTAACCAGTTTTTACAAATATCGGTTGAGTCGTTGAGCCCTGAACAGGCCAAAATTACGTTTCCGTGGCAGGATGTACTCATTGGTAACCCTGCGCAAAAAATACTGCACGGTGGTGTTATTTCAGCCGTACTTGATAATGTAGGCGGTATGCTCGCTGCAGCAAGCGTGATTGATAAGCTCACCGATTTAGATATAGGAAGTGTGCAAACAAAATTAGCCACGCTTGGGACTATCGACTTGCGCACTGACTATTTGCGCCCTGGTAAAGGAGAGAGCTTTACAGCGAGTGCCACACTTATTCGCTCAGGTAATAAAGTGTGTGTTTGTCGAATGGAATTACATAACGAACAGTCTGTTCAAATTGCTTTTGGGACAGGCACGTATTTAGTTGGATAAAACGTGTATGGCAAGTAAACTAGCGGCCTTTTAAATCACTAAGTGTTTATTATGTCGATTGATACTGAGCAGCGTAAAGGTGCTATTTTTGCTTGTCTTGCTTTTTTTATGTGGGGCCTTGCGCCAATATATTTTAAGTTAATTCAGCATGTTTCTGCCTTTGAAATTTTAATGCATCGGGTTGTTTGGTCGGTTGTATTTTTAGTATTAGTAGTAAGTGTTTTAAAGTATTGGGGTAAAATTAAACGCATTATTGTTCAGCCTAAGCTTTTGCTTATGCTTGTTATTACCTCAACATTACTAGGGTTTAACTGGGGTTTATTTATATGGGCTATAAATAATAACCATATGCTTGATGCGAGTTTGGGCTATTACATAAACCCTCTTTTAAATGTATTACTGGGTATGCTCTTTTTAGGTGAACGCCTGCGTAAGTTTCAAGGTGTAGCAGTGGCACTGGCCTTTACCGGTGTTGTGCTGCAGCTAATTAGTTTTGGCTCGTTTCCGGTAGTGGCATTTTCATTAGCTATATCGTTTGCGCTTTATGGTTTGTTACGTAAAAAACTACCCGTTGAAGCCTTGCCTGGCATTTTGCTTGAAGCACTTATATTACTGCCTGTTGCACTCATTTATTGGTGGTTAATGGTGCCTACAGTAACATCAAGCCTGCCAGCTAACGATTGGCATACTAATGCATTACTGATTAGTGCAGGTATTGTAACTACATTACCATTGCTGTGTTTTACCGGCGCCGCTAAGCGTTTGCAATACACTACATTAGGCTTTTTTCAGTATATTGGGCCAAGCCTAATGTTTATATTGGCAGTGGTGTTTTACGGTGAAGTGTTTGACGCTGAGAGATTAGTAACGTTTGCATGTATTTGGAGTGCGCTAGCTATTTTTAGTTGGGACTCTTACAATCAATCACGCAAACGTAAAAAAGCGGCTATTACAGCCGCTGAAGTATAATTAACCTAATAGAGCTGTTAGCTAACTACTTTATTACGACCAGATTCTTTAGCGTCGTAAAGCTTTAAATCGGCCTGTTTTAATAATTCATCAATTTGATAAACAGGCCCATCTGCAAAACCAATAGATATAGTAAATTTGATTTTTTCTTTACTAAACTCTTGGCTATTCGCCTCTATAAAGTACCTAAAACCTTCAAGTCTTTTTAGCGCTTCTTGTTTATCCGCATTTGCAAAGTAAACGGCAAACTCTTCGCCACCTAAGCGGGCCACTAAATACTTTTTAAAATATTTGCTAAAGCAAATGGAGAGCCCTTTTAATACTTCGTCGCCTACATCATGCCCGTGAGTGTCATTAATTATTTTAAAATGGTCAATATCAAGCATGGCTAGCGCTCCTGAACCTTGCTTATTTTTAATCTTTTTGAGTGATTTGTTTGTTTCTTCAAAAAAGTAACGACGATTAGGTAGATTAGTTAGGTAATCGGTGTTGGCTTGGCGTTTAATTGTGGCTATTTGTTCTAGCATATCGACGTTTTGGCTAAGCCTGCAGTAAAACTCTTCACTATTAAAAGGTTTATGTAAATAATCGTTTGCGCCATTTTTTAAAAATAAACTAGAAAGCCCTACAGAGTCAGAGCCCGAAATACCAATAATGGCTTTTTCGTCATTGCTATATAAGCGGCGAATTTCGCTACATAACTCATCACCATTCATGTTTGGCATTTCGTTATCAGTAATGATGACTGAAATGTCGGGTGAACTTTCGAGCATTTTTAATGCTTCTTGTCCGTCTTGTGCTTCAATAATTTGATATTTGTGACGAACTAACAAGCTGCAAATGTATCGTCGAGTCGATTTAGAATCATCAACAACGAGTACTTTTACATTTTCATTGCGAGGTAAGCGGTGTAATTGTTTTTCTAGGTATTGGTAAGCTTGTTTGTTTTCTTTAATGATGTAATCGATGATTGGGTATTTTTCGACGGTGTCGCGGGTTTTTTTATCAATATTACCCGTCATTACAATAGTTGGGATATCAGCATTAACAGTGCAGGGTACTGCTTCACCTGATGGGGCATCAGGTAATATAAAGTCAACTACAGCGCAAAAGTAGCTATTTTTACTTATAAGCTCTTTTGTTTGTGCTAATGACTCTGCTATATCAACTTCATAGCCTGCTTTAAGCGCGATGTGCTTTTGCACTCGCGCCATTGCAGGTGTATCTTCAACTATTAGTATTTTTCGCGTCACGGAACAACCCTGTTTATATTTTGCAAAAATATTTGCTTATACAAGTTGTAACTGTTAAAACGCAAAAAAGCAAATAACTTAAGTACTTACAGATTATCCGCTTCTGAATAATACTCTTGGCTAATCGGTGCCGGTCCTGACATTTTTGAGCGGCCAAATAAAGTATGAAACTTAGTTTTACAGGTCGTTAGCTTTAAGTATTTTACCCAAGCACGTTCGATTGGGTTAGTAGGTTCTTGTGAGCCAGTGACTACTGCTACAAACTGTTCTTGATGTTCGTTTTGCGGCTCAATTGTTTTACTGTATAAGCCTCTTAAAACAACACCGTGTTGTTCTAATATACTGGCTTCTAATAAGGTGAAGTTTCCGCTGCGGCTAAAACCACGTGGAAAATTCTGATCATCATAAAATTGACGTTGGCTAACAAATGCTTGGCGTAGTAATGAAATGTTATTGCTCATAGCTTTATCCTCATACCCTATTAATTAGCTGGAGTATGATGCAAGTTTGGCAATTTATTAAACAAATTATTTTTATCGTGAGGATAAAAAATTGGATATCGATTTATTAAAAACATTCGTTGAGGTAGTGCGTACGCGTCACTTTGGTAAAGCGGCCGAAAACCTTTATATTACGCAGTCTGCAGTGAGCTTTAGAATTCGCCAATTAGAGCAAGGGCTTGGTGTTAATTTGTTTATTCGCCAGCGTAATAATATTCAACTTACAGCACCTGGCGAGCGCTTATTACCGCACGCACAAATGATTATTACGGGCATGCAGCGGGCCAAAGTCGATGTTGCACTTGCCGACAATATGCATAAGCAAATTAGCTTAGCAGGAACGCCTAATATTTGGGATGCTTTTTTACAGTTTGGTATAACAAATATTGTATCGGCGATGCCGGGCGTGTCGTTAGTTGCAGAAGTTAAAGCACAACAAGAGAGCACTCGACTTTTATTAGAGCGTACTCTCGATTTGGCAATATTATTTGATCCACCAAAAGTAGATGAACTCGTAGTAGAGCGTATTTGTGAGTTGCCAATCATTCCAGTAAGCGGATACGACACCGCAACGAACGAAAACTTTTTTGATAATCAATATGTGTATGTGGATTGGGGAACTACTTTTTCTCTTTGGCATGCGCGTCAGTTTACAGGAAAAACGCCACCTTACTTTAGAACCAGCACGGGACGTATTGCACTTGATTTAATACTGCAATGTGGTGGTAGTGCATTTATACCTCAAGTATTGGTTGAAGGGCATTTAGAAAAAGGTGAGTTGTTTCATGTTAAAGGGGTAGAAAACACCTCAAGAGACGTATTTATTGCGTATCACAGAGACAACGAGCAAAAAGAGCTAATAGAAACCTTAGTTAATTTACTTTCGCAAATGACGCCAAGCTTGTCATTAAAGCAAGGTAAGTAAGTACGACCATCTACTAGGCTTTCATGTTATTTTGATTTCATATTTAATGCATTTTTATTAACAAAAAAAGACAGTAATATTTCTATTGTAATATTACTGTCATTTAGGAATGACAAAATGCAGCAGTTTTGAAAATTAGTCTTTTGTGATTATCCAAGGAAATAACATGAAATTTGTAAAATCGAGCTTATGCTTAGCACTATTAAGTGGTTTATCTTTTAATGCACTTGCCGACGTAGACATTTACGGTAAAGCGAATGTAACAGTGCAATCATCTGATGATGGCGAAGGGTCTTTTACCGAGATAAAAAGTAATGCATCTCGTCTTGGTGTTAAAGGTTCTGAAAAAATAAATGATAGTTTAGAAGCGGTATATAAGTTTGAGTTTCAAGTTGATGTGTCTGATGCTGATTCAAAAGGCGATAACGACGACAATATTTCTGCGCGTAACCAATACGTTGGTTTAAAAGGTGCGTTTGGTCAGGTTGTAATTGGTCGTAACGATACTGCGCTTAAGCAATCTCAAGGTAAGTTAGATTTATTTAACGACCTTGAAGGCGATATTAAAAATGTATTTAAAGGTGAAAACCGCTTAGGAAACACAGTTAGCTACTCATCAAACTCATACGAAGGCTTTAAAGTACTTGCTACTTTTGTAGCTGAAGACGATGTAGACGCTGATAACGGTTATTCAATGGCGGTGACATACGGTGACGTGGCTCTTAAAAAGAGCGCGGTATACGCCTCTATTGCAGCCGATAGTGAAGTAAATGGCTACGACGTAGTGCGTGCATCAATCCAAGGTAAAGTTGAAAACTTTAAATTGGGTGCAATGTACCAAACACAAGAAGCAGTAGATGGCAGCGCAGAAGCGGATGGTTACTTGCTAAATGCTGCTTACAGCATGGGTAGCAACACATTTAAAGTGCAATACCAAGATATGGACTTTGACGACAGCGACGATAAGTCAGCAATTTCAGTTGGTCTTGACCACAAATTAAATAAAAACATTAAAGTATTTGGCTTTTATTCAAGCTTCGACATGGACAACAACGTTGACCAAGATTACGTAGGCTTAGGTATGGAATACAAGTTTTAACGACTAGCCTAATTAGTTAAAACACTCCCTTTTTAACCGCGCTCTTTTGAGTGCGGTTTTTTTTGCTTTAAATTATTTACTTAGCCGCCCATAATAGAGCTTCATTTGGAATGAGGTGCGAGTCCTCGACTGTTCCCGCAACTGTAATTAGCGCAAAGCTTTAAGTCAGATACAAATGGTATGATACCAATTTTATTAAAAACATGATCTTTCTAGCGAATTAAATAACTTACTAACTTCGTTAAAAATTATTCATATAGAACAACTATATGTCATAATTTCCGCCTTGTTATTAAGCTATTTATTTGTCGCTATAATAAATCACTAATTTAATGCAATTGGTATGAATTCTTTTAACGAGCGGGTTTACTCATTTTTTCTTGTAGTGCATTAGTATTTTTATCGCATTTTGGTGAGTTTAACCTAGGGTCTGTTGATCTTTGCGGATTAAAATTTGTTCAAACTAGGGGCTATTTAATCGCGGCGCGAGGTTTGTAACCTGGTGGGCTAAGTAAAAACCGAGCAACAAAGAGTAAATAGCCCCTAGGAAGAACCCTTTGGGCAGCGCCTGTTTGGCATTAATGCTACGTTATCGCCCATTTATGGGGAATAACCACACTACATAGGCTCTGCCTTGCCTAAATACCAAACAGACTGTTGCAAATTTAACCTTGAAAGATCAACAGACCCTAGCCTAGGACTGACTATTGCGCACTCAAACGCCATTAAATAAACCATTACTAAACGTTAAAAACGTATCATGGGGTATTGGCAATAAAACGATTCTCAAAAAAATAAACCTTAAAATAACCACAGGTAAATTTGTTGGTTTAATTGGACCTAATGGCGCAGGTAAATCGAGCTTATTGCGTTGTTTATATCGTTTTAATAAACCAAGTGATGGCGTTGTAGAGTTTAACAACACCGACATTTGGCAGCTAAAAAGTGATGAGTACGCAAAAAAAGTCGCGGTTGTTTTACAAGAAACCCCTTCGCAATTTAACTTAAGCGTATTTGATGTTATTGCACTTGGGCTAACGCCTCATAAATCGCTATTTAGCTCAATAACCAATATTGATAAACAAAAAATCATCCAAGCTATCAACACCGTAGGGTTAGTGGATCATATTGATCAAAGTTTTGAATCGCTCTCAGGCGGTGAAAAACAAAGAGCGCTTATTGCTCGTGCTATTGTGCAGCAACCTCAACTATTAATTATGGACGAACCAACCAGCCATTTAGATGTTAAATACCAAATACAGGTTATGGAGCTTGCTAAATCGTTGGGTGTAACGGTATTTGCATCGTTTCACGATTTAAACTTAGCCTCTGCAATGTGCGATGAACTAGTGGTTATTAAAAACGGTGAAATTACACATACAGGCACGCCAAGTGAGGTATTAACCGAAAACATGCTAGGCGACGTTTTTGGTGTTTGCGCCCAAGTAAATAACCATCCGCAGTTATCTAAAGCAGGAAATAGCATTCCTCACATTACTTACTTTTATGGTTATGAATAATATGAGCGCAGTTAATACTCGCCAATCATTTGCGCTATTTATAAGTGTTGTAGCTGCTTTATTTAGCTTATTTGCAGCACTTAGTTTTGGCGCAGCAGAGACCTCACTTCAAGACGTACTTAATAGTTTTTTACTCTCAAATGATGCGTCTTTTAATTCGCGTATTATTTACGAGCTAAGAATGCCACGCACATTACTCGCCTTTTTAGCAGGCTCTGGCTTAGCAATTGCGGGGCTTATTTTACAAACGGTAACGCGCAACCCTTTAGCCGATCCTTACTTATTTGGTATATCGTCGGGTGCCTCATTTGGCGTGGTGTTACTTATGGCGCTAGCAGGCATTAGCGCAGGCTTTATGCTATCGGCAGCAGCACTGCTGGGCAGCTTACTCGCTATGAGTTTATTAATACTTATTGCAGGTAGGCAGCAAAGTGCACAGGTAGAATCAATGTTATTAGCTGGTGTTGCTCTGTCATTTTTATTTAGTGCATTTACCAGTTTGTTGCTTTATTGGAGCGACCCTCAGGCGGTAGCCGCTATTTTATTTTGGACACTGGGCAGCTTTGCTCGTGCGCAGTGGGCTACGCTTTGGTTACCTTTATTGGTAATCACATTGTGTACGTTTGTAATGCTGATCTTTAGAAGGCAACTCAATGCTATGTTACTTGGCGATGAAAGCGCGATTACATTAGGTGTTAGGGTCCAGCGCTTTAGAATACTTATGCTGGTTTTGAGCTCATTAATTACCGCTGTGCTGGTGGCTATGTGTGGTGGTATTGGGTTTGTAGGATTAATGGTACCGCACATTGTGCGCTTTTTTATATCCCAAGGCACCATCGCTGGCTTACTGGTAACCAGCTTAGTGGGCGGTACATTTATGGTGTGGGTTGATGTACTTTCGCGCTCCTTGCTAAAAAACCAAGAATTGCCCGTAGGCGTTATTACTGCTGCTATTGGTAGTGTGTTCTTTTTAAGTTTATTGTTTTTTAGAAAGCGAAGGGTGTAATTCCATGAAAACCTTAATGGTGCAAGGCACTACTTCCGACGCAGGTAAAAGCACTTTAGTTGCAGCCCTTTGCAGGGTATTTGCTAAGAGAGGGGTAAAGGTTGCGCCTTTTAAACCACAAAATATGGCACTTAATAGCGCAGTAACAAAAGATGGCGGCGAAATTGGTCGTGCGCAAGCTTTGCAAGCAATAGCAGCTAAAGTAGAGCCCGAAATAGATTTTAACCCTATATTACTTAAGCCTAATAGCGACACGGGCGCACAAGTGATTATTCACGGAAAAGCCATTAGTAATATGGAAGCTGGCAAATATCACGACTATAAAAAAGTCGCGATGGATGCGGTAATTACTTCACATAACCGCTTAGCTAAACGTTTTGAATTACTCCTTGTTGAAGGAGCGGGGAGCCCTGCTGAAATAAACCTGCGTGAAAACGATATTGCCAATATGGGTTACGCCGAAGAGGTAGATTGCCCTGTCATTATTATTGCCGATATTGATAAAGGTGGTGTGTTTGCACATTTGGTAGGTACGCTTGCGTTGTTAAGCGAGTCAGAACAGGCGCGCGTAAAAGGCTTTGTTATAAACCGATTTAGAGGCGATATAGGTTTGCTGCAAGGCGGGCTTGATTGGCTTGAAGAATACACAAACAAACCCGTACTTGGCGTATTACCTTATTTGCACGATCTTGCGCTTGATGCCGAAGACGCCGTCGCAATTGATAATAATGTAACCAACGCCACAATTAATATTGCAGTGCTACTTGTTCCCCACATTAGTAACCACACCGATTTTGATGCACTGCGTTTGCACCCAAACATTAATATAAATTACGTGCGCCATACGCAAACGATCCCAGAAGTTGATCTGATCATTCTCCCAGGCAGTAAAAACGTGCTGGGGGATTTAACCTTTTTGAAAAATGAAGGCTGGGATTTACAAATTAAGCGCCACTTACGCTATGGTGGCAAAGTACTTGGCATTTGTGGCGGCATGCAAATGCTGGGCAATACAATCAACGATCCCGATGGTATTGAATCGTCATTAAAACAAGTGAATGGGCTTGCTCTATGCGACTTTGAAACCACGCTGACAGCGCAAAAAGTATTAACTAAAATAACCGCTACACTGCTTTTAAATAACCAATCAACACCCTGTAGTGGTTACGAAATACATGCAGGGATTAGCCAAGGTGCAGCGCTTGATAAGCCATTTTTAACCTTTGATGAAAACCACCCACATGGTTTTACGTTTGATGGCTTTATTAGCGATGATAACGCCATTGCGGGCACCTATTTACATGGTTTGTTTGATGAAGCCGATGCTACATCGCAAATTTTAAAATGGGTAAAACCAAGCGCCTCAATTAACCCAATTAGTATTGCCGCTCACCGCGAGCAGCAGTTAGAACGATTAGCAACCATGTGCGAAACGCATTTAAACATACAGCAAATTATCTCGATTTATGAAGGGCACAATAATGACTGAACAAAACAACGATAAGCACCAACAACGCCAACAAAAAGTAAAAGAGCAAGTGGATGCACGTGTTGCTGCCGCACAAGATGTTAAAGGTATTTTTCAGGTGATTACGGGTAATGGTAAAGGTAAATCAACCTCGGGTTTTGGCGTTGTAGCACGCTGCGTAGGTCATGGTAAAAAAGCAGCCGTTTGCCAGTATATCAAAGGTACTTGGGAATGTGGCGAGCGTAATTTATTACAAGGTGCAGGTGTTGAGTTTGTTGTAATGAACACCGGTTTTACCTGGGATACGCAAAATAAAGAAGCTGATACCGCAGCCGCCCAAGCAACATGGCAAGAGTCAAAACGCATGCTTGCTGATAGCAGTATTGATTTAGTATTACTTGATGAGCTTACGTATATGGTGACCTACGGCTACGTTGATTTAGATGAAGTAGTAACGGCGCTTAATAACCGCCCACCAATGCAGTCAGTTATTATTACAGGGCGTGCAGCGCACCGTACTTTAACAGACCTTGCCGACACAGTAAGCGAAGTGCGTAATGTAAAACACGCATTCGACTCTGGTATAAAAGCGCTTGAAGGGTTTGATTACTAATGTTTAAAGCGCTTTTTATTGGGCTGCTGCTTTTTAGTGTATCGGGCAGTGCACTTGCAGAGCAGGTTAATGATTCTAAAAAACTGCGAATAATCGCGCTTGCACCACATATAGTCGAAAACCTATTTGCCATAGGGGCGGGCGATAATATTGTGGGCACGGTTGATTACGCCGACTATCCTGCTGAGGCCCAAAGTATTGAGCGCATAGGCGGTTATTACGGTATCTCGCTTGAAAAAGTATTGGCGCTTAAACCCGACTTAGTAATTGCGTGGAAAAGCGGAAATCAAAGCGAAGATTTAGCCCAAATAGAGCGCCTTGGCATAAAAGTATATTTGAGTAATCCCACCACAATCGCTGGTGTAGCCGACGAGTTACTTACTTTTGGTGAATTTACAGGGAACATTAAGCAAAGCCAGCAAGCGGCAAGCGCATTTAAACATAAGCTAAATGGTATTGTTAAAAGCCAGCAAGATAAAAAAAATATTACCGGGTTTTATCAGTTATGGGCTGAGCCCATGATGACAGTAAGTAAAAATACATGGATAAATCAGCTGATTGAAACATGCCATGTAAGCAATGTATTTGCACAGAGCGTTACAGATTACCCGCAAATTAGTATCGAAAATGTCATTGTTACTAAGCCACAAGTTATCATTATTCCTGATGAAAAATCAAAAACACCACAGCCGGTTGTTAATTGGCAAAAGTGGCCAGAAGTGCCCGCCGTTAAAAATGATCAATTTATTAGCGTAAATGCCGATTTATTACATCGTTTTACTCCGCGCATGCTAGATGGACTCGCGGATATGTGTGATAAAATAGACGCATCACGTAAACAGATTAAGAGTACACAATGAGCGATTGGGCTACATTTTTAGAAAGTGAATTACAGCAACCTTACATGCAGGAAACGTTAGAGTATGTGGCTAATCGCCGCAATGAAGGTGTTGCTGTTTATCCGTCTGAACCTCAAGTATTTAGTGCTTTTGATGCCACAGCACTAAATGACATCCGCGTTGTAATTTTAGGACAAGACCCATACCACGGAGAAGGGCAAGCGCATGGCTTGTGTTTTTCGGTATTGCCTGATGTAAAAAAGCTGCCGCCGTCGCTTAAAAATATGTACAAAGAGTTAGCTACCGATATCAGCGGGTTTATTATTCCTGAACATGGGTACCTGCAAAGCTGGGCAGATCAGGGCGTGTTTTTACTCAATACAGTATTGACCGTTGAGCAAGGGCAAGCGCATTCTCATAAGCATTTAGGGTGGGAGCAATTTACCGATAATGTAATAGCGCATATTAATAAACACCGCGAAGATGTGGTATTTATTTTATGGGGTGCACATGCACAAAAAAAAGGTAAAGGCATAGATAGCGCTCGCCATCATGTTTTAAAAGGGCCGCACCCATCACCGCTTTCGGCGCATAGAGGCTTTTTTGGCTGTCAGCATTTTTCAAAAACGAATGAGCTATTACAAGCCCAAGATGAAAAACCGATTAACTGGCAGGTGTAAATAACCTGGGCTCTGAATAATAAATTTATCTCATGCAGCTATTTTCAGCGCATTAAAAAAGGCTTCCATATATCGGAAGCCTTTTTGTTTAGTTGGGGCGTATTGAATTAAAAGTCGAGCTCTTCAATTGCAATACTGTCTGTAAAGTAGTCTAGTTCTTGTAGTTCTTTACGTAGGCGCTGTTTGTCTTTTATTGCTTCTATTTCACGCCATTTTCTTTTTTTATTTTTCTGAGAGGTTTTCCTTGTTGTATCTGGTCCTTCTAATATCTCTAATATATCGTTTAGGCTATCCATGAACTTCTCCTATTGATTTTATTGACCTCAAGAATACCTATACCACAGGCCTAGTTAAAATAGAATAAAAAAGTGACAGTTATGTTACATAAGTGTGATTAATTGATGAAGGTTTATACGAAGATTATATGAAGTCGATATGAAGATTATATAGAGGGGTAGCGTATTTTAGGCATAAAAAAACGCCGCTATTGCGACGTTTTTAAAACACGATTATAGCAAATTACATTGCTTTAAAGCGCGCCTCTAGTTGTTCTTGTGCATCAGCAAAAGAGCGAATACCTTCAGCTAGTTTTTCAGTAGCCATAGCATCTTGGTTATGTAACCAACGGAACTGTGCTTCTGTTAATGGCTCTGGTTTTGGCTCTTGTGGAACATCGCTTTCAAGCAAATATTCTTGTGCGCCTTCAAGGTTACCTAAATCTTCTAAAAGATTAGGGCTAATAGTTAGCTTGTCACAACCTGTAAGTGCAATAATTTCACCTGTATTACGGAAACTTGCACCCATCACAACTGTTTTGTAGTCATGGCGTTTGTAAAATTCAAAAATGCTGCGTACAGACTGAACACCCGGATCTTGTAGCGGATCGGTTGGTTTTTCCATACCGTTAGCAACGTGCCAATCTAAAATACGACCAACAAATGGCGAAATTAGAAATACGTTTGCATCGGCACACGCGCGGGCTTGGGCATCGCTAAATAATAAAGTAAGGTTACATTTAGTGCCTTCTTTTTCTAGCTGCTCAGCGGCTTTAATACCTTCCCATGTAGACGCTACTTTAATTAAAATTTTGTCTTTGCTTACACCTTCTTTTTCGTAAAGGCTAAGTAGGGTATGTGCTTTATCAATCGTAGCTTGCGTATTAAACGAAAGGCGTGCATCTACTTCAGTAGAAATATAACCAGGTACAATAGCGCTAATTTCTTTACCTAGTAATACGGCAAAGTAATCACATGCTAGTTCAAGTTGTTTAGCTGGCTCTTGCTCGGTTTCTTTTGCGTAGCTCCAAGCTTTATCTAGGTAAGGCTTATATGCTTCAATCTCGCTCGCTTTTAATAAAAGCGATGGGTTTGTAGTTGCATCTTCTGGTTGATGCTTTTTAATAGCTTCAATATCACCAGTGTCGGCTACGATAGATGAATGTTGTTTTAGCCTTTGTAGAGCTGAAGTCATTTGCTTTCCTCATTCCAAGCAAGTTAAAAGAAAAATCTAATCACTCTTAATATATCTAATCCATACTGCAACAGTGTGACAATGCTTGATAGGTCTTATGTCCTGATCAATAAAAAAACGGCAATGCATGGGTTATTAAGAGAGGATTTATTTAAACAAAACGTGCTTTTCGTTTCATTTAATGTTGAAATTGACACTAAATAAATTACAAGTCAATAGCTAACTATGATCACTGTTATTTCACCTGCAAAAAATCTTGATTACGAAACGCCACCCGCAACAGACAAGTTCACTCAGCCTGAATTACTAGAGCACAGCGAAGAGCTCATGAAAGTATGCCGTGAACTAACACCAGCGCAAATTGGCAGTTTAATGAAAATTAGCGACAAGCTATCTGGGCTTAACGCAGCACGCTTTAGCGAGTGGGCGCAGCCGTTTACACAAAGTAATGCTAAACAAGCAGTGCTTGCCTTTAATGGCGATGTATACGGCGGTTTAGATGCAAGCACGCTTAAAGCTAGCGAGCTTGATTATGCACAAAACCACTTACGTATCCTTTCTGGCTTATATGGCTTATTAAAACCACTTGATTTAATGCAAGCTTACCGCCTAGAAATGGGCACCAAGCTTGAAAACTCGCGTGGCAAAAACTTATACGAGTTTTGGGGCAGCGTAATAGCGAATAAATTAAACGAAGTATTAAAAGCACAAGACGCGCAATACTTAGTTAACCTTGCTTCAAACGAATACTTTAAAGCGGTAGATAAGAAAGCATTAAATGCACAAATTATTACCCCACACTTTAAAGACTGTAAAAACGGTCAATACAAAGTAATTAGCTTTTACGCTAAAAAAGCACGCGGCATGATGGCGCGCTACATTATCGAAAATAAAGTAACGCAGTTAAGCCAACTTAAAGAGTTTACGGTAGCAGGTTATTACTTTAGCCCAGAGGCAACAGTTAAAGAGCTTGAGCCGGTATTTATGCGCGACGAACAAAATTAGGTTTATAAGCTTAAATAAAAAACTTAAAAGC
Source organism: Pseudoalteromonas sp. SWXJ133 (assembly GCF_015864365.1). Lineage (NCBI taxonomy): Bacteria > Pseudomonadati > Pseudomonadota > Gammaproteobacteria > Alteromonadales > Pseudoalteromonadaceae > Pseudoalteromonas > Pseudoalteromonas sp. SWXJ133. The sequence continues at coordinate 132 of NZ_JADYXJ010000002.1, read as the reverse complement.
CATGCATTGCATTAATGCAGATCGTTTAAGCTAATTGAACGATCTTTCAAAGGGCTCATAATAGGCTACAACAGAAGTTGTGGCCTATTTTTATGTCTGAATTTATTAAAGAATTACACCTTACTACTGAGT